>JAAVIG010000129.1 GCA_014796735.1 Oscillospiraceae bacterium | reverse complement strand
AATAGAGGGGGGTAAGGAAAGGATTCTTAAGGTGAAACCTAAGGGGGGAGAGTGGGGCAATGAGTTTCACCGAATTTTTAGTGCTTATGCATGTAAACGCACTATCATAAAGCCCGCACTATTTTTTAAATGAAGCCACATAAGGTGAAGCTTATTGCACCTTCTCCCCCCTTGGGACGGCAGGATGCCGTCGGGAGCAAGCCCCCACCGCCGCATGGATGCGGCGGAAACAAAGCTTGCTCTCTGTTACCTTAAGCCCCGCGCGGGAGCGCAAACTGCACCTCGCTTCCGAGAAAAAGAGAACACCACATAAAGCGCAGCTCTACAAGAACGGTAAATCGGCAGTTTTCCATAAAAGCAAAGCACTACATAAAGCGCAGCTTTAAAAAGGCACTCCGCCGATTGAGGAAACAAAATTGCCAAAAACTCCCATTTAAAATTTACACTTATAATTTCACTTTCCTTTCAGATAATAGTAACGGGATTTTATATCCCTTATTAACGAAAGGAGATTGTGAAAATGAAGAGACTCAGATATATTCTTGCAGCTTCAATAGCTGTTCTGTCTTTATCCGCTTCCGCGTATGCGATAGGCGGTGTGGCTGACGACATCGGCAACGGCGCGGAAGACATTATTGACGGCGTTGGCGATGCGGCAGACGACATTCTCGGCGGAGATGACAATAATGGCGGAGACGACAACAATAACGGCGGGGATAACAATGACAACGCCGGGGACAACAACGATAACGGCGGAGATAACAACGACAATGGCAATGATAATAACGGCAACGACAACGACAACGCCGGCACGCCCGCGGACACAAACGACCCTCCGGAAAGCACTCCCGCTCAAAGCACTCCCGCTTCCGATGACACCCAGACTACCACAACACCCGCAACCTCCGTTGTTACCACTACTAAAACAGCGGTTGGCAACGCAGGCGGCAAAAACCCCGGTACAGGTGTAGCTATCGGAGTAACGGCAGCAGGCGCTATTGCGGCAGGTATCACCGCGGCAGCAGCCAAGAAGCGCAAGTAACGGAAGCTTGTTTTAAGCGATTTTGGTCTTTTGGGATCGCTCAACACGATTAATCAATAAAACTTTTTTGCTTAAGACATTTTTTCTCAATACCGAGAGCGGATAAAAACAGCAAAGACTCAAAAAGGGACTGCATCTGCAGTCCCTTTTGGGTTTATAATAAATCTTAATTTTCCGTTATGCTGGTAACACTTGCATGGATCTCCTCCACAACGGAGAAAACTTCGTTAACGCTGCTGTTTATATCAGACGTGCTCTGGCTCATCTCACTTACCGACTGCAATGTAGCGTTTGCGGTATCGTTGGTCTCGGATACGCGCTTTGCAATATTGCCAACGTTTTTGTTAATGCTCTCAAGGTTACCGGATATAGCGTTGGTGTGTTCCTCCGCGCGCTTAACCGTTTCATCGGATTTGACCGCAAGAGTACGTATTTCATCGGCCACCACCGCAAAGCTCTTTCCTGCCGCGCCGATATTGGCCGCCTCAATGGAGGCGTTGATGGCAAGAATGTTGGTTTGCTCGGCAATTGACTTGATGTCCTTAAGTATCTTATTATAGCCGTGAATACCGTTGCCTATATTCTTGGCGGAATCGCAGATGTCATCCACTGCATGGTTGATTTCCGTAATGCTCTTCTGAAGTGCACCCATTTCGTCAACAATGGTTTCGTTCTTCTGGCGGTTCTCTTCGGAATGTGCGGAAATAGGACCTATCTTTTCCTGCAAAAGGTTAAGCTCGGCTCTTATCTCCTGTATGGAAGCGGAAAGCTGGCTGTGTTCAAGCTCAACGTCCTCTTTAAGCTTGTTTATATTTTCCTTTTCAAATACGGCACAGTTACTGGGCGTATTGTTTCCGATAAAGATGGAGTGCGCCATATGGCGGCATGACTTGTAACCACAGGCGTGGCAGTCAACATGCCTTTCTATTTCGGTATATTTGCCCATGCTGTTGAATATCTCGTCCAGCTCGTTTTCGGTAGGCGGCACCGTTATGGTTCTGTTTTCGTAGGTTCTTAAAAAGTCCTCCAATTTGAGAGTCTTAAACAGTTTTTTGTGCAGACGCTTGGCAAGACTGTTGCGGTTGGTCCACCTTTTTGCGCTGGTCATAATGTCATATGCGCTGAAAGTGTTGAAATCCTTTCGGGAGCCGGCGCCGGAGTTGCAGCCGAACTCGCAGGACAAAACATCGAAAACTGTGGGAAGCTTGGTGGCGGGAGTTTTAAGATACTCCTCAAGATCGTCATAAACCTTGTTGGCACCCTCCGAGGTCATTACATTCATATCGGGCATGTAAACCTTAAGACAGTCCTTCAGACCGCCGGGCAGAGGATAAAACGCGCCGTCAAAGCCTCTGACAGCGGAAAATTCAAAATCGCAGTACCCTTTTTCAAAATTGATACCGTTTGACCTAAAGTACTCGTCAAGCTTTCTGAATGTAACATCGTGAGAGATTATTCCCGTATTTTTGAACTCGTCGCTTTTGGCAAGGCAAGGGGTAAGTCCCACAAGAATATCGTCGTTTTTCAGATACTTTCTTATGTATACCGCCGCGCACAGCAACGGGCTTTGTATGGGAGAAAGCTTGGGAAGAAGCTCGTTTTTGTGCTTCTCCGCATAGCCTACGATGGCGGCACAGGGCTGAGATATTACCTTTGTGCCGGGGTGCTGCTTAATATATTCGATATGCATATATGTACAGATATCCGCACCGAACGCACCGTCATATACTTCACGAACGCCGTTGCTCTTCAGCCATTTAAGTACATGACGCCAATATCCGTCAAAAGCGGATTTGATCGCGGGAGCAACTATAACGGAAACATTGCCCGCCCTCATCAGATCAAGCAGAGTGTCCATGTCGTCAATATAATCTCTTGCACCGTGAGGACACGCTTTTATGCATTCGCCGCAGAGAATGCATTCCTCAGGGTTGCAATGAACGGTGTTTCCGTCCGAGCTGTTGGCGGAAGGTACGGGACAAGCTCTTATGCAGGCGTTGCAGCCTATACATTTGTTTACATCAACAGTTACACGTGCCAAAGCTAATTCCTCCGTAAACGTAAAGTAATATGTTTTCACCGAAAATTTTAACGCAGCTTTGTATATAATGCCGTTTTTTTCCGTTTTAACAGTGTTTAGAGTTATTATAGCACATATTTGACGAAAATGCAATGGGATTTTTAAAAAGTTTGTAATTTTTGATTAAAAAACCCTATTAAAGCTCTATACCCTCTTCTCCCCTGTTGTCCGTCCTTTTGGCCGAAATAACAAAGATTGTTACAAAATAGCAAAGCAGCATTAACAGCACCGTGACCCCAATGCTTCCGAAAAGGTTGATAAGATCCGCTTCTCCCTCCATTAAAATATCCTGCGCCATAGTTTTTAAAGCAAAGGGCTGAAATTTATCCGCGCCTAATGATGTAAACAAAACCGAAAGGATCGCGCTTCCTCCGTAAAGGATTATTGTGGCGATACCCGCTCTGGCAGTGCATAAACCCAAGGTAAAATACAGCGTCACAATAAACGCGTCATAAACGGCCGCCGTTAAAGCAACCTGCATCAGGCTGCCCATATTGATTTCGTATACGCCGTTAAAGACTATCGCCGTAACCAATCCGCTTACCAATACGCCGCCAAAGGCAAAAACCGCCGCCGCGAAAGGGTAAACCAAAAATTTGGGCAAAACATAAAGCTTGGTGGAAAGCCCCGCGTTCCGTGGGATTATCATTGACCTCTTTTTTAGCTCGCCTCCCGCGCTGTACATGGTGACTATCATAAAAATAAGCAGCAGTGTGTTGGTAAGATCGCCGAAAGCGCTTATGAGCCCCAAGGGAGCAAGATTTTCGTCCTCAAATAACGAAAGCATGCTGTCAAGATCCGAACCGTACGACATGTATTCATCGTTTATATTTACCTGAAGGGAAACGTCTCTGTAATTTCCGTTTTGAGAATTGTCAATATCCATTGGATCAAGACTGCTCATCGCCAACCCCGACAGCTTCATCAACAGCGGCGAAGCAACGGCAAGCACAACGGCCGCTATAATTATTCCCGCCATTTTAAACGAACGGGTAAAAAACATAAGCTCTTTTTTTATTCCTGTCTTAAGCATTGCCGTTCACCACCTTTAAATAAATTTCCTCCAAGCTCTCGGAAACCGTTTTAAACTCCTTCGGCACAAGAGAATTTTGTTCAAAGCACGTCAGGAGCCGCTTTGTAAGCTCCTCGGTCTCGACGGTCCGTATAACGAATGTACCCGTCCTTTCGTAAAAGTCCACCTTGTCCACCTGCGGCAGGCTTTCCATTGCCTTTATCGCTTGAATACCGCTTTCGTCGGTATTATACAGCTTTATCTCGATCTCGTTTCTTGAATACTGCGCTATAATATCGGAAATCTTTCCCTCTGCCGCCCTTCTGCCGTTTCTTAAAATACCTATACTGCCCGCAACTTTTTCAACGTCGGATAAAATATGCGTACACAAAATAATAGTACAGCCCGTATCGGACAAAAGACGGATAACGTTCATAATGTCGGCGCGTCCCTCAGGGTCAAGCGCGGAGGTGGGCTCGTCCAATACAAGTATCTGCGGGTGATTGAATATTATGGAAGCAATGCCCAATCTTTGGTTCATGCCGCGGGAGTATCCCTTGATGCGCCTTTTCGCGCCCTCTCTCATTCCCGTTATCTCCAATACCTCATCAACGCGTTTGTTTATGTCGCCCTGATAATCACAGCAGGCGGCAATGTATTTAAGATACTCGTAGCCGTCCATGTATCCGAACAGGGAGGGAGTCTCGGGAAGATAGCCTATCTTTATCTTTTCCGCTTCCAAGCCGTTTCCGAGAATAATATCCCCGCCGTCCTTAGGTATAACGTTGCAGAGGATATTCATTGTTGTGGTTTTGCCGCAGCCGTTTTTACCCAGAAAGCCGTAAACCTCGCCATCGGGTATGTCCATGTAAAGTCCGTCAAGGACTTTGAAGCTGCCGTAGCTTTTTTGTAAGTTGCGTATTGTGACCATTGTTTTTCCTTCCTTTATTTTCCTCAATCGGCGGGTACCTGTTTCCTCATACGGCGGAGTGCCTTTTTAAAACTGCGTTTTGGCTGAGTGAGTGCTTTTCGGAGCAACTGCCGATTGTTTGATTTGTAAAGCTGCGCTTTTGGCTGTGTTTTTTTATTTGCAATAAGTGCCAATTTACCAATTCTTAAAACTGCGTTTTATGTAATGCTTTATTTTTAGCTAAAACTACCGATTTACTGATTCTTAGAGCTACGCTTTATGTGGTGTTCTTTTTACTCGGAAAGCGAGTGCAGTGTGCGCCTCCCGCGCGGGGCTTAAGGTGACACCAAAGGGGGGAGAGGGGGGAACTGCAAACCCATCAAAGCGGGGATTTCCCCCCTCTCCCCCCTTAGGTTTCACCTTAAGAATCCTTTCCTTATCCCCTCACACCCCCTTTTCCCCGCTTTGGAAGTTGGTGTGGTTTAAACATTGGTTGCTCGGTTCTGTTTTTCCTAAAAGCTGTGTGGCGATAGTCCCTTAGGGAAGTGTTGGTGGAATTATTGGGGCTTT
>JAAVIG010000128.1 GCA_014796735.1 Oscillospiraceae bacterium | reverse complement strand
TTTGCATCTACCTTTACCAATTCAAAAAAGTTTATGGAGCATTTATTGGTAAGAAGCTCGCGTCTGTTGTTTTCCAACAGCGAAAAGCTTGAATAGGGGCTGTCGCTGTCAGTGAACAGGTCAAAGTCCAGAATGTTAATCGTTATGGTTCTTTTAAGCTCCTTATACAGCTCTCCTCTTTTCAGTTGATCCGAATACAGCTTCGACCAATAATAAACAGCTCTGTCCTTATAATCGCCTTTGTTTCGCAGCTGAATCTCCACATTCACTGTCTTATCATCAACAAGCATATTAAGATCAAGCTGAGATTGTTTTCCGTCAATGGCGGCGGGTAATATATTAGGATTAAGAACCTCGATTTTTTTGATCTCTCCCGTGGGAATATCAAGTATATCGCCTATAAACGATTTCAGCACGTCGTTATCGCTTGTGAACAGTTTTTTAAAGACAACATCCAGCTTTGCTTTTACTATTTCCCGACTCATACCGTTTACCGCCTTTCTCGTTTGTTACAGCTTTATTGTAACATTTTTATCCGTTTATGTCAATCGTATTTTCTTTTTTGGCGTTGTTATCGGATTTTCCGTACAACAGGCTTTGAATTTTGAGGAAACTTAAAAGAAACGGTAAAATGGAGTTACAATAAAAACCATCGGCGGATACCGAAAGAACGGTTTTCCGCCGATTTTGCTTTTATTTGTCGGAATAGCCCCCGAGCCTGACTCTTTCTCTTTTGTTCTTTCGTTTAAAAACCGCGTATTTAGGCATTTCCTCTCCGAACATTCTGTATCTGAAAAAATCGTCAAGGAATATCCCCGCCAGTGAAACAAAAAACCAAATCGCAAAGAATCTTACGCATATCTGTCCCATAAAATTCATGGGAATACTGCTGTAATCCCATACGTTGAGCCGCAGCCAGATGTTTACGATAACGCCGCTTATAAATTCCAACAGGGTTATGATCACCGCGCTGCACAGCATTTGGAGCACAAGCGGCATATTGCGGTCAAAGTAGCTGTTTATCCCCCCTATCAGCAAAAATGCCGCGCCGCCAGTGATAAACATGGAAAAATGGCTGTCTCCCTTGTAAGCCACCTCTATCGCGAAATAGATCATGCCGCCCATTAAAAAAAGCAGCAGAAGCTTTATAAATTCCTTTAAAATAGGTGAATTTGGCTTGGTCATATATAAATTCCCCTTTTCCTTTATTTTCGGCAAGTATTAAATTTTTACCCGCTTTATCGGTATCTTACGCATTTAACGGACTTGTTATACATAAATTAGTGTCAAGAGATCAAATTTACGCTGTTCTAAGCTTGATTTATTTTCGGAACAGCGCGGAATAAGGAGAGTGATTATTATTAAAGGAAAAAGATCGGCGGTAAGGCTTTTATCCTTAATAACGGCTTTTGTGATAGCTTTGGCTTCGGTGATGTGTACACCCGGAATAGGGACTGTCAAGGCGGAAGAAAATAAAGAGGAAACGGGGGAGTTGTATAAAGCAAAGTCTGTAGTGCTTACCGAAGCGGCAACGGGTCAGGTGCTGTATTCCCAAAATCCCGACGAAAGGCTTGCCATAGCCAGTATAACCAAGATAATGACACTGCTTCTGGCGGCGGAGGAAATGAATACGGGGAGACTTACCTTTGAAGATACAGTTGTCGCTTCATATCACGCCTTTTCCATGGACGGCTCCGTTATATGGCTTAACGAGGGAGAAAAAATGAGCGTTTACGACATATGCCGCTCAATAGTTATCAGCAGCGCCAACGACGCCTGTGTGGCCTTGGCGGAGCACATAGCGGGAAGCGAGGAGGAATTTGTAAAAAGAATGAACAAAAAGGCGTCGGAGCTGGATATGAACGACACCAATTTTGTCAACTGCACGGGGCTGGACGCGGATAACCATTTTTCCACCGCTTCGGACGTGGCAAAAATGGCGGCGGAGTTAAGAAAATATGATTATTACGACGAATTTCTGCTGACACGATTGACCTACGTAAGAGAGGGAACGGGGAGAGAAACCCAGCTTCTAAATACCAACCGCCTTTTGGGCTACGAGGGAATAACGGGCTTAAAAACAGGCACAACGGATAACGCGGGGTACTGTTTTACGGCTACCGCAAAAAGGGGAGAAATGGAGCTTGTAGCGGTGGTATTGGGCGCGGAAACGGACGAGGGAAGATTTGAAACGGCGGAAAGTCTGCTGGATCACGGCTTTAACGGCTTTGAACTGTTTTCTCCCGAATTTGACCCCGAGGAGCTTCACGATATAACTGTAAAGGACGGGGTAAGAAAAACTATCTCGGTTGAAGCGGAAAAAGGGCTTCGGTGCCTTATTCCCAGAGGAAAAAGCGGAAAGGTGACTTATCTTTACAACATCAGGGAGCAGGTGAGCGCGCCCGTAAATAAGGGGGACAGTGTTGGTAAGATAGTAGTGCTTTTGGAGGACGACACCTTATTTGTGGTAAAGGTAACGGCAAAGGAGCAGTCCGAGGAACTGTCCTTTTTCAAAAGCTTCGAGCTTGTTTTAAAAGGCTTTTTCGGCTTTTGACAAATATTTGTTTATTCATAAAAATTGCCAAAAAAGAAACATAAATTTTGTTAGAAATGCTAAAAACACATTAAACACAAGAAATAACTTGCAAAAAATTTTAAAAAAAGGTATAATTATAACATGAAAATAAAAAGCGTATCTGTAAGGTTACGGCGCGTAAATGTGCTCCAAGCTTTGGCAGAGCCGCAAAAACAAGGAAAGGTGACGGTTTAAAATGGCCATTAAACTGAATGATAAATATTTAAGCGGGTTCGTTGGCGAAAATGAGTATAAGGGCATTGCCGCCGCAGTTGAAGCCGCTCATAAGGCTATTGCCGAAAAATCCGGCTTAGGCAATGATTTTCTCGGCTGGGCAACATTGCCCACCGACTACGACAAGGATGAATTTCAGCGTATCAAAAAGGCTGCCGAGAAGATAAAGAACGACAGCGAGGTACTTATAGTTATAGGCATCGGAGGCTCCTATTTAGGCGCGAGAGCGGTTATTGAGGCGCTCAAATCAACTCTTTACAACTCTCTCAAAAAAGATACCCCCGAAATTTATTTTGTGGGCAATTCGATAAGCCCCACTTATCTTAACGAGGTCATTTCCCTTGTGGAGGGCAGAGATTTTTCCGTTAACGTTATCTCCAAGTCGGGCACAACCACCGAGCCCGCTCTGGCTTTCAGAGTATTCCGCGAGATGCTGGAGCAGAAGTACGGCGCCGAAGGCGCAAAGGGCAGAATTTACGCCACCACCGATAAGGCAAGGGGAACTCTTAAGGAGCTTTCCGACAGAAACGGCTATGAGACCTTTGTTATTCCCGACGACGTAGGCGGCAGATACAGCGTGCTTACGGCGGTGGGTCTGCTTCCCGTTGCATGCGCGGGCTGCGACATAGACGCTCTTATGCGGGGCGCTAAGGCGGCTCAGGACGGCTTGAACGATCCCGATATTGAAAAGAATGATTGTTATAAGTACGCGGCTATAAGAAATATTCTGTACCGCAAGGGCTACAAGGCGGAAATGCTGGTTGCTTACGAAAATAGCTTTGCAATGATGAACGAGTGGTTCAAGCAGCTTTTCGGCGAAAGCGAGGGCAAGGATAAAAAGGGAATTTACCCCACCTCCGCCACTTTCTCCACCGATCTGCACTCCTTGGGTCAGTTCATTCAGGACGGCTCAAAGATACTGTTTGAAACGGTTGTTCAGTTTGAGAAGCCTCAAAAGGAATTTTTCTTGAAGGACGACGCGGAAAACGGCGACGGTCTCAACTTCCTTTCGGGACAGAATATGTCTATCGTTAACCGCAAGGCTTTTGAGGGTACGATTTTAGCTCATACCGAGGGCGGCGTTCCCAATATGGTGCTGGAAGTACCTCAGCTTGACGAGTACGAATTGGGCTATATGATCTACTTCTTTGAAAAGGCGTGCGCGATCTCGGGCTATATTCTCGGCGTTAATCCCTTTGACCAGCCCGGCGTTGAAAGCTATAAGAAAAATATGTTCGCTTTACTGGGCAAGCCCGGTTACGAGGCGCAAAAGGCGGAGCTTGAAGCGAAGCTTTCCTGATAGCTTGTACGCAGGCATGATCTGACAGTTATTAAAGTACTTTCGGGCGTTTTTTCACAGAGATGATCGCCCTGAAAATAAATATTGCGGGGTCGGGCTTTTCGGTAAGCAAAGGTCTGACTTTGCGATCAAATACGGAGGACAACACTATGATAAAACTTATACCCGGCAAAAAAGGTTCAGGCAAAACCAAGATTCTGATCGACGCGATCCATAAGGCTGAAAAAGAGAGCAAGGGCAATGTTGTTGCGATCCAGATCGGCTCCTCTTTGAATATTGACATTTATCACAAGATCCGTCTTGTAAATATCGAGGATTTTAAAATTTCCGATTATGACGATCTTTATGGCTTCATTGCGGGAATTTTGGCTTCCGATTACGACTGTACCGACATTTTTATTGACGGCGTATTAAGAATAGTAGGCAGAGACTATGACAAGGTAGGCGAAATGTTCGACAGGATCGCGGCTATCAGTGAAAGCACCAACGTTGTGTTCACAATTTCCGCTGATGTAGATACACTTCCCGAATCCGTAAAAAAATATCTGTAAAATTTTTACTGCAAGTATTGACAAATTGCGCGTGATGTGTTATAATATCACTCGTGCTAAAATTCAGTTGATCTGAATGTCATAATTATTTGGAATATAGAGGGAGGTGCAAATAATGGCAGTTCCGAAGAGAAAAGTATCTAAGGCAAGACGCGACAAGAGACGTGGACAAGTATGGAAGTTAGACGCACCTGCTTTTTCCCGTTGCACCAACTGCGGAGAGTTGAAGGCTCCTCATAAGGTTTGCGGCAACTGCGGTTATTACAAGGGCAAGGAAGTTATTTCCCACGAGGCTTAAGTAATAAGAGTTAAACGAAAAATTAAGGGGTAGCTTGGACTGCCCCTTATTTTTATTTTTTGTGAATTTTAGTTTATGAATTGACATAACAGAAAGTGCTTAAGAAAAAGATTGGGGTCAAATAAGAAAGAGCCGATCAAATTCTGTTTTTAATCAAAAAGGTAAAGTCAAAAACCGTAAATTTATTGACATAACGCCCTTTTTTATAGTATAATATAATCAAGTACAAAAAACGTAAAAAAGAAACGGAAGATAAAATGAGATTAGTAGCAATAGTAGGACGCCCCAACGTAGGCAAGTCCACCCTTTTCAACAAAATAATAGGCAAGCGAATGAGCATAGTGGACGACACCCCCGGAGTTACCCGTGACAGGATCTACGCTAAGGGCGAATGGCTGAACCGCGAGTTTATGCTTGTGGATACGGGTGGTATCGAGCCCGAAAGCAAGGACGTTATTTTATCTCAGATGAGAGAGCAGGCGCAGCTTGCTATTGAAAGCGCGGACGTGATCATTTTTGTCGCCGATATAAAAACGGGAATGACCGCCGCCGATCAGAGCGTTGCCCAAATGCTCCAGAAAAGCGGAAAGCCTATTGTGCTCTGCGTTAACAAATGTGACGGCTTGGGGGAAAATCCTCCGGAAATATACGAGTTTTACAATCTGGGCTTGGGTGATCCTATCGCAGTTTCCTCCGTTCACGGTCACGGTACGGGCGATCTGCTGGACGCGGTTTTTGAAAATATGCCCGATACTTCCGACGATAAAGAGGACGACGATACTATCAAGGTAGCGATAATAGGAAAGCCAAACGCGGGCAAATCCTCTCTTGTAAACAAGATAGCGGGAGAAAACAGGGTCATAGTTTCGGACAAGGCGGGTACCACAAGGGATGCGGTAGATACTCCCGTGACACATGACGGCAAAAAATATCTGCTTATTGACACGGCGGGAATACGGAGAAAATCCAAGGTCAGCGACAGCGTTGAAAAGTACAGCGTTTTAAGAGCTTATATGGCGGTGGACAGAGCGGACGTTTGCGTTATAATGATAGACGCCGCCGAAGGCTTTACCGAGCAGGACAGTAAGATAGCGGGGTACGCTCACGAGCAGGGAAAAGCAAGCGTTGTGGCGATTAACAAATGGGACACTATCGAAAAGGACGGCAAAACAATGCAGGAATTCACCAAAAAACTGGAGGTGGATTTCAGCTTCATGTCTTATGCTCCCTTTGTGTTCATTTCGGCAAAAACGGGTCAGCGTATAGATAAGCTGTTTCAGCTCATCGACTATACGGTTGAGCAAAACGCAAGGCGTATTTCCACAGGCAGGTTAAACGAGCTTTTAAGCTACGCAACGGCAAGGGTACAGCCCCCCTCCGATAAGGGAAAAAGGCTTAAGGTGTATTATCTTACTCAGCCGTCGGTTAAGCCGCCAACATTTGTTTGCTTCTGCAACAAAAAGGATCTGTTCCATTTTTCATATCAAAGGTATATTGAAAATCAGATACGCGAGGCTTTCGGGCTTGACGGTACGCCGATAAGGTTTATAGTTCGCGAGCGCGGCGAGAACGAGTAGAAGCCGGACAGCGCAGGGCGCGGAACCATGCGTACCGCGAAATCCTGCGGTTCGGTTATTTATAAGCGGAGAAAGTGAAGAAGAGGAAACGGTATGATAGTTATTTGTTTTATTATAACGGCGGTGCTGCCGTATCTGCTTTGCGGCGTCAACAGCGCGATAATAGTAACAAAAATAAAGACGGGCGAAGATATACGTACTATGGGGAGCGGCAACGCGGGGCTTACCAACACCTTGCGCACACAAGGAAAGCTGGCGGCGCTGTTCGTGCTGATAGGCGACGTTGCAAAGGGCGTGCTGTCGGTGATTTTTGTGGGATTAAGCTTCAAGCTGCTGGCGGGAATAGACCCGTGGGCGGCGGGCTGCGAATATGAGTGGGTCTTGTACGCTTCGGGAGCTTCCGCTATATTAGGACATGTTTTTCCCGTATATTACGGCTTTAAGGGCGGAAAAGGAGTTTTGGTAACGGTTGCGGTTCTGCTGGCTATCGACTGGATTCCCGCGGTGATACTGTTGGGTATTTTCGGCTTGATAGTGGCTATTTCAAAGTATGTTTCGCTGGGAAGCTGTATAGCGGCGGTGTTATATCCCTTTACCGTGCTTATATTCGGGATTATGGAGGAAAGTTCCTGCCGTTTCGGGAACTTTGCCTGCAGCGCGCTGATAGCTTTTCTGATAGTATTTATGCACCGTGAAAATATAAAGAGACTGTTAAATCATACGGAAAAGAAAATAGGACAAAAAAATACATAAATATAAAAAGGAACGAAAAAACAATGGCAAATATAACAGTACTGGGCTGCGGTTTCGGTACCGCGCTGGCGGTAATGCTTGACTCTCACGGACATAAGGTGACCGCTTGGTCAAAGTACCGGGAAGAGATAGATACTATTTTGAAAGACAGGGAGCAGAAAAAGCTTTTGCCGGGAGTAAAGATCCCCGAAAGCATACGCTTTACCGCCGATCCCTCCTGCGTCGGAGACGCGGATATTATAATAGTCGCTATCCCGTCGGCGTTTGTAAGGGATGGTATTTCCAGAGTAAAGCCGTATGTTTCCCCCGAAAGCGTTATACTGAACGTGGGTAAGGGTTTGGAGGAAAACACCTATAACAGGCTTTCTCAGGTCATTTCCGAGGAATTACCCAACAACCCAGTGGTGGTAATGGCAGGACCCTGTCACGCCGAGGAGGTTGGGCGTGGTGTTCCCACTACCGTGGTTGTGGCAAGCAATTATCCCGACAAGGCGGAGTATGTGCAGCAGACCCTTATGAACTCGAATTTCAGAATTTATGTGAATGAGGACGTGATCGGCTGTGAGGTAGCTCCCGCGCTTAAAAACCCCATTGCTTTGTGCTGCGGTATCGTGGAGGGCATGGGACTTGGAGACAATACCCTTGCCGCGCTTATGACAAGAGGGCTTACAGAGATAACAAGGCTCGGAGTGGCTATGGGAGCAAAGTGGGAGACCTTTACGGGGCTTGCCGGAGTAGGCGACCTTGTGGTCACCTGCACGTCGGTACACTCGCGCAATCACCGCGCGGGAATACTTATCGGGCAGGGAACAGAGGTAGAGGAAGCAATTAAGCAGGTAGGAACAGTGGAGGGCTACAACTGCTGCAAGATCGTTCATTCCCTTTCTCAGGTCAAGGGTGTGCCTATGCCTATCATTGACCGCCTTTACAGCGTTTGCTTTATGGGAGAAAGCCCCAAGGAAAGCGTTGGAAGTCTTATGAACCGTCCAAAGAAAAACGAAAGAGAGCAATTTTGGAATAATTAAGAGAAATTTTCAAAAAGTACTTGATTTTTTCTCGGACATCTGTTATAATTGTATGGTATTTGAAATATAAACTTTGAAAGAGAGGTGTTCACCCATGGCAAAATGCGATATCTGCGGAAAAGGTGTCACTTTCGGTGTTAAGGTTTCTCACTCACACAGATGCTCTAACAGAACCTTTAAGCCCAATGTACAGAAGGTTAAGGCTATCGTTAACGGTACTCCTTGCAGAGTAAATGCCTGCACAAGATGCTTGCGTTCAGGTAAGGTTCAGAGAGCCAACTAATCTTTTGAACAACATATAACCGCGTAAACGACTCCTGCTTTGGCGGGAGTTATTTTATTTTTACGGTGTTGAGAAATTGAGAAAAGAAAAAAGAGCGGCGAAGCCGCAAGTGTCTTTTTCGCTTCCTTTTGGCACTGAAAAAAGGAGGTGGGGGTGAAGGGGAGCTTTCGCCCGGCGAGGGGGCAAAGCCCCATACATGGGAACTAAGAAAACAAATATTTTGTTAAAGAAAATAAATTAAATTCAGAAATATCACAGTACAAATAATAAATCAACTCAAACTTAAAAGCGCA
>JAAVIG010000127.1 GCA_014796735.1 Oscillospiraceae bacterium | reverse complement strand
GGGCAACGGCCCCGGAGACTTAGAGGATTATCATAACGCCTTTTATTCACATGAACGCTTCTGCGGAGGCTTTGTGTGGGAATGGAGCGACCACGCGTGTATTCTGGGATATACCGAGGACGGCAAGGCAAAATACGGCTACGGCGGAGATTTTAACGAAAAGCACAACGACGGGAATTTCTGCATGGACGCTCTTACATATCCCGACAGAACTCCTCACACGGGTCTTTTGGAGCTGAAGCAGGTTTACCGTCCCGTGCGGGTTGAAAAGGGCGAAAAGAACGATAGCTTTGTTTTTAAAAGCATGCTTGTATTTGAAAACGCGGGAGATATTCTTGACTGCCGCTATGAAATAACATATGACCAAGGCGTTTTTGCCGAGGGCAGCCTTGAATTTTCCGTCCGTCCTATGGGCAGCACCGAAATAATTGTGCCCAAGGCGGGAGAAATAAAGGACAAGGAAGCGTATATCCGCTTTATCTTCACCGCGAAATCGGATACCGAGTTCTGCGAAAAGGGCTGCGAAATATGCTTTGATCAGATAAAGCTCTGCGACGCTCCCGCGGCATGTGCGGAATCAAAGGACGGCTCGTCTGTTGTCCTCGAAGACCTGCCTTTATTTGTCAACGTTAAGGCAAACGGAATTTATTACCGCTTTAACAAGAGGATTTCTGCGTTTGAGTCGATACTTGCGGACGGAAAAGAGCTTTTGGACAGACCGATGACGTTCAACTTCTTCCGCGCCCCCGTTGACAACGACGTTATGAAGGGCGACTGGTACAGAGCACATCTCCATGATAACACGGCGAGAAATTACGGAGTAAAAGCGGAGAAAACCTCCCGCGGCGTCGAAATTTCTCTCAGGCAGTCCTTCGGCTGGAGCATTTATCAGCCCAACGCCTACATGGACACGGTATATACAGTTTTTGCCGACGGCTATCTCACCGTAAAATGCAAGGCCGAGTTTTCAAACAAGGTAAAGTTTCTTCCGAGATTCGGCATACGGTTGTTTATGCCAAAGAGCTTCAACAAGGTTGAATATTTCGGCTTCGGACCTTACGAAAGCTATATCGACAAGCATCAGGCAAGCTACATGGGCAATTTCTCCGCGCTTATCGAGGAAATGCACGAGGATTACATACGCCCGCAGGAAAATTCCTCCCATTACGGCTGTAAGCATATGACCGTTACGGACGGAGAAACACGGGTAAAATTCACGGCGTCGGGGGACTTTTCCTTTAACGCTTCGGAATATACCCAAGAGGAGCTTGCGGGTAAGCGGCATAATTTTGAACTTGAAAAGTGCGAAAGCAGCGTGATTTGTGTTGACAGCAAAATGGCGGGCGTAGGCTCCAACGCCTGCGGCCCCGCCCTTGCGGAAAAATATCGTATTCCGCTGCCTGTTGTTTGCGCCGAATTTCATATTGAAATAACAAACGGAAAGGTAATGTGACAAATGTTAAAGAAAATATTGTCAGTTATTGCGGTGATCGGTATGCTGATGTCGATGTCGTCCTGTAACAAAGAAAAAACTATCGACAAGGATCAAGTCCTGACTGCGTTGGAAGCGGCGAAAAATATGGGTATCGGTTTGAATCTCGGAAACACAATGGAAGCGTATTCGGCAAACGACTGCGACAAAATCTACTATGAGTGGATGCCCGTTGTGGGAAATAATACGCCCAAGGATTACGAAACGTGCTGGGGCGCGGTCGAAACAACTCAGGAGATCATCGACGGCATGAAGGCGGAGGGCTTCAACACCGTGCGCATACCCGTTTACTGGGGCAACATGATGGAGAACGACGGAACCTACACCATAAATCCCGATTACATCGCGAGAGTAAAAGAGATCGTGGACTACTGTCAGAACGACGATCTGTATACGGTAATAAATATTCACCATTTTGACGAGTTTATTATCCGCCGCAATTCCACCGAGAGCTGCAAGGAGATCTTCACGATATTATGGACGCAGATCGCGGAGTATTTCAAGGATTACAATTACACACTGATATTTGAGGGATATAACGAATATCTCGGCGGAAATCAGTTTGACGAAAACGGAAATCTCGCGGAGCTTTCCAAGCGGGACGGCTACGAGATGACGAACGTTCTGAATCAGGCGTTTGTGGATGCCGTAAGAGCAACGGGCGGAAATAACGCGGAGCGTGTGCTTATCGTTTCGGGCTACTGGACGAATATTGACAACACCACCTCCCCGCAGTTTATTATGCCCTCCGACTCGGCGGCCGACAAGCTTATGGTCTCGGTTCATTATGTTGACAACATGATGTACTGGATAAACAAGATAGGCGGACAGGAATGGCTGGACTATGCCGACAGTCAGATCGCCCTGCTCAACAAGGCCTTTACCGAAAAAAATATCCCCGTATTTTTGGGTGAGACCTCGTCCGGCTATCCGTCCGAAAGATTTGACAATAACGCGATCTACAAGGATTCCTCGGAATGCGTTGAGATCATTTTGAACAAGCTTGTGGATAACGGATTTGTTCCCGTTATATGGGACGTAAGCAACGGCTTTTATTCCCGCACCGAATACAGGATAAGATCCGATTCCGACCGTGAGGTGGTAAGGAAAATATCCGACAGACTGAATAATAAATAATACGGAGGAATCGCTATGAAAAAATTAACGGCTTTGCTGCTTGCCGCGGTTCTCCTGCTGACCTGCTCCGCCTGTCGGGGCGGTGAAGAAGCGCAGAGCGAATCAATGAGAGATATTACCACCTTTGAGCTTGTGCAAGAAATGGGATACGGAATAAACCTTGGCAATACGTTGGAGGCGTGCGGAAGCTGGATCAGCGGCGGCAGCCCTTCAAGCTATGAAACGGCGTGGGGCAGTCCCGTTGTAACGCAGGAGATGATACAGGCTTACGCCGACGGCGGCTTCGGCGTACTGCGTATTCCCGTTGCATGGTCAAACATGATGGCTGACGACGGAACGTATACCATAAACCCCGAATATGCCGCCCGCGTCGAGGAAGTGGTTGACTGGGCTCTCGGTACGGGAATATACGTCATCGTCAATATACATTGGGACAACGGCTGGGTAAATACCTTCCCCGAAAACAAGGAAGAGTGCATGGAGCGTTTTGTACAAATGTGGACACAGATCGCGGAGATCTTTGAGGATCGCGGCGATAAGCTGATGTTTGAATGTCAGAACGAGGAGCTGGGCTGGGAAAGCATATGGAACCCCTGGGGCGGCACTGATGAGGAAAAAGCGGAATCGTACGCTCTTGTCAATGAAGTAAATCAGACCTTTGTGGACACAATACGCGGCGGAGGCGGAAACAATCCTCTTCGTCACCTGCTTATATCCGGCTACAACACGGATGTTGACCATACCTGCGACCCGCTTTTCAAAATGCCCATTGACCCCGTGAACAGAATGGCGGTATCCGTTCACTATTACACTCCCTCAACGCTGTGTATTCTCGACAAGGACGCAAGCTGGGGCAAGGCAAGAACAACATGGGGTAACGAAAAGGATATGGCGGAGCTTGAGCAGAATATGAATATGCTCAAGGAAACCTTTATCGACAACGGGATTCCCGTTATAGTGGGTGAATACGGCTGCTTTGGAAATAACAAGGAAAGAGAAGTAAAAGAGAATTGGATGCTTACCGTATCTAAGGCAATGTATGATATCGGAGCCTGCCCTGTGCTTTGGGACACTTCGGGAGATGAATTTAACAGAGACCTTGCGGAGTTTCGTGATCCTGATTTTATCGCCGAGCTTATAAAACCCTCTAAGTCATGATCGCAGTTATTATAAAATTATACAAAAAATGAAAAATCTGCATTTTTACATTGACAAAGCTCCGTAAATATTGTATTATAAAAGGTATCACAGGTGATTGCAAAACCTTTGAGGTCTTTATAGTATAGCGTTTATCAGGCTATACAATAGGATTAAATATTTTATTTTAAGGAGGATAAAATGAAGAAATTAAGAAAAACCCTTTCGGTCATGCTGTCAGCGGCAGTGGTTCTCAGCACCACGGCCTGCAGCCAGGGTGATTCCAAGGGAAGCAACGGAAATCTTAACGACATCACAACCGACAGCAACGGTGAAATGAGCTTTACCGAGGCTCCCGTAGTGGAGATCGACGATGAGACACCTACCGGAAAGATCGTCTACCTTTCCTACGAAACGGGCTTTGACGAGTCCAACGATATGGTCGCTTTGTTTAAAAAGAGATACGGAGGCGATTTTGAGCATGAGATGTGTTCAAGCGGAAACGCGTATTTTGAGAAATTGGGTACTATGATCTCCACCGGTCTTTCTCCCGACCTTGTCCGCTATGAGTGGAGAAGCTTTCCTCACGGAATGAGCTATAATATGTACACTCCCTTAGATACTTACATAGATATTGACAGCGATCTGTGGAAGGACATGAAGGATATTGCGGAGCAGTTTGTTTACAACGGAAAGCATTACTACTATCCTCATCAGCTTAAAACCAACTATGCTCTCAACTACAACAACCGCGTTCTTGAAGAAAACGGAATGACCGACCCTTATGCGCTGTTTCAGGAAAACAAGTGGACTTGGAGCGCTTTTGAAGAAATGCTCAAGCAGTGGTGTGATATGGATCCCAATCACATCGGCTACAACGGCGTAGGCGGAATGATCTTTGTTCTGACAACAGGTACAAAGATCGTGGATATCCAAGGAAACGAGATAATCAACAATCTGAAAACCGAAAACGTTTCCCGCACCATGCTCTGGCTGGAGGATATGAGACGGCAGGGCCTGCTCGGAGCGTCCCTGGATCAGCAGGCAATGGGCTACTCAAGCGGCTATGTTGCTCCCGATCAGGCGTTTATTGACGGAAACCTGCTGTTTTTGGGAATGGACCCTTCATGGACATATCCTGCCGCAAAAGAGGCTCTTGATACAAAGGGCTTGGAAAACGAACTGAAGTTTTTACCTTTCCCCAGAGACGAGCTTGCTGACACGTACTACTGCGGCATCGATACCTTCGGTTATCTTATTCCTTCGGGCGCCCCCAATGTTAAGGGCGCGGTCGACTGGATCAATATGCACCGCACAGAGGAGATCGACGAGGAAAATATCGCCAAGGCAAAGGCCGACGCTATCAGCGACGCAATCTCTTACTACCCCAAATGCGCAAATAAGGACTGCGGAGATACCTCCGACAGCCATGACGATCAGGGCAGACATATTTTCACAGATGAGGAGAACGAATCCGGAATGAGCACCTGTCCTTCATGCGGAACCGAAAGAAGAGAAAAGTACAAAGTGGTATGGTCAGAGGAGCAGTGGGATCTGTATCAGGAAATGAAGAGCACCGACGGCAGATTTACCATGCTGTTTGACCACTGCTACGGCTTCAGCGATGACGTTAGCGGACTGTTTAACGGCGACGAAAGCCTTATGGACAGCCCCGTATTTCACGATCTGAGCTTTACCTCTCTTGTTGAATCCAAAAACGGCGTTCTGGAAGGCTATCTTAACCAGTACCGCGACATTATGAAGAAGAATGCCGAGGGCGAATTGGTTACTTATCCCGTAGACGACAGTGCGGCGGCATAATCAGGTATATAGCTTTATACTAATTTCAAATTATCCACTTTTTAAACAGATATTAGTATTAAATACTCTCTGATATTCAAAAAAATTCCCCGATCGTATCACGGTCGGGGAATTTCTTTTGTTTATTGGAGATGTTTTTTATAGGTTTACTTTATGTATTTGCGATATTGCTGCCGGTCATGGAGATCGCTCCGCTCTCAATAATGGACAGCAGACAGTCAACGATATTCGGATCAAACTGCTTTCCTCTGTTGTTTTTGAGTTCATTGATTATAACGTCCCCCGAAAGGTTGCTGCGGTAGCATCGGCGGCTGTTCATCGCGTCAAAGGCGTCGGATACGCAGATAATACGCGCTATAAGGGGAATATCCTCTCCCGATATACCGTTAGGATAGCCCTTGCCGTCGTACCGTTCATGATGACTCAGCGCGCCCGTTCCCATGCTTTCTATTGCCGTAAAGTCGCGAAGAATATCTTTGCCGTAGATTGTGTGTTTTTTCATTATTTCATATTCCTCGTCCGTGAGCTTTCCGGGCTTTGAGAGGATATTGTCGGGGATATATATCTTGCCGCAGTCGTGCATAAGCGCTATATGGTATATCCTGCTGCACTCCTCCTCCGAAAACCCGAGCTTTTCGGAGATCATTTTTGAGTACTGTGCCACACGAAGCGAATGTCCCATAGTGCTTGGGTCTTTTGCCTCGATAAAATTGACGAAAGTCTGCATGGTTTGTTCTATCGTTTTTTCGTCTCGCTTTTGCTGCTCGATAAACCGCTTTAAGTTCGTTTTTACAATAATAAGAGAAAGCAGACAGCTTATCCAGATCACCGCCAACGCGCCCAGCACCCAGAAAAGAGGACTTTTCAAAACGCTTGCATGTAAATGATAGCGCAGCTCTCCCACAGAAAAGTCAGCCGTATAATCAAGCTCCCTGTCAACAATGTACATGATAAAGCCTATTCTTACGCTGCTTTCTTTATCATCGCCGTCGGGCTTGGGCGAAATGGGCATCTCTTTCATATCGATATCGGGATAATAAACGAAATAATCTCCCTCATACAGTGGCACCATTGCGCCGAATGGCGTTGTATAATGGTCGAGGGTTATATCATACCGGGAGTAATCGGCAAGATCGAGAGTCTGTACCTTTTCGTTTCCCGATCTTACGCCTTGATGATATTCAAGGTTGCCGTTCCATGAATTGTTTATGTACATATCCTCGGGGATATAAATGACAGCCTGCCAGTCCGATACGGTATCGGAAGTGTTGTTGACGACCGTCAATTCATATATTGTGCCCACAGCGTTCTCGTAAACGATATTTCCTTCGTCGTCCGTCAGCACGTCGCCTACCCACGCGCCCGAATCTCCGCCTCTTGTCCCGATATCCACGGTAATATCATCAAAAACGAATGCCGTTCCGTCACGCTGCGCATCTGAAAGGCTGCATGTCCTTTCGGAGGTATTATAAAAGTAATTTTGCAGAAAAAGCACAGCGGTGCCTGCCGCAATAATTATCGGCAAAATAATATTTACAATCTTAAGAAACACGGTGCTTTTTGTTTTCATAGCTTTTCCGCCGCCTTTCGTGTGTCCGCATGTTCAAACGATATATTCATTATATAGGATTTTCGACAGCTTTTCAATCCGCAAACAGCCGTTTTAAAGAAAATTGTTCAGATAATACAATTTACAGACGCTTTTTTATACAAAATCCCGATTTCAGACCTTGCCCATTGGCGTTCACAGATTGATCTCCGTTGATACGCACCCGCTGCCGCACAGCCTTTCGCTTATCGGATCGGGCTGGTGATTGCCCGCAAACAAAGTGAATCTGTCGCCGAAGCGTTTTCTCACACCGTTTTCGTCTACGGCGGTAAACGCGTTTTCGGGTACGGGAATTTCAACGTCAAGCTTCTCACCCGCGCCGATCTTTATTCTCCTGAAGCCGCACAGGCTCACATTGGGAATGGCGTTTTCGCTGTAATCCTTGATATAGAGCTGTATAACGTCCTCAACAACCCGCTGCCCTTTATTTTCAACGGAAACTACGGCCCTGCCGTTTGCGTACTGTACCCCCGTGCAGACCGTTTCCGAATAGGTAAGACCGAAGCCGAAGGGGAACAGCACGTTATTCTCCGCGTAACGGTAGGTGCGGTTTTTCATTGAGTAGTCGGTAAATTCGGGGAGCAGCTCGGTGCGCTCGTAAAATGTAACCGGCAGCTTTCCCGACGGTGAAACGTCGCCGAAAAGTATTTCGGCAAGAGCCGTTCCGCCCTCAGAGCCGGGATACCATGTGTGAAGAAGCGCGTCGGGCTCACACTCGATATTGACCGCGCTTCCCGCGGCACAAACGATTATAACGGGCTTGCCCGTCTTCATTATTTTGTCGATAAGGATTCTCTGGCTTTCGGGCAGTCTGATGTCGTTTTTATCTCCCGATGAAAACTCATTTCCCGTATCGCCCTCCTCGCCCTCAATGGACGCGTCGAGACCAACGCTGAGTATTACGGCGTCGGAGACCTCGGCGGCGGCTTCCGCCTCGGCGTATCTGTCGCCCGCGGCGGCAAGTCCCGAGCATCTGTCCTTATACAGGTGGCAGCCCTCCGCATATATCACTCTGCCCTTAAATCTGTTCTGAATACCCTCAAGAAACGTTACATATTTATCGGCGGTGCCGCAGTAATTCCCCTCAAGAGGCGCGCGGCTCAGACTGTTGGGGCCTATCACCGCAATAGTGCCCAGCTTGTTTTCGTCAAGGGGAAGTATTCCGTTATTGCGCAGCAGCACCATTGATTTTTCCGCACATTCCAGAGAGACCGCCTTGTGCTCCTTGCAGGAAACCGCGGTATAAGGAATATCGTCATACTCCGTTTTCTTGTCGAACATACCCAGTCTTATCCTTGTTCTCATAAGGTGAACGCAGGCGTTTCTGATATGCTCTTTGGTGATAAGACCGTTTTCAAGAGCTGCCATAACATTTATATAGGTGCATCCGCAGTTTACGTCGCAGCCCGTGGTAAGCGCAAGTGCCGCCGATTCTATGGGTGTATTCGTAACGTGGTGATTTGCGTGAAAATCGCAGATCGCCCAGCAATCGGAAACAAAGTAGCCGTCAAAGCCCCATTCCCTAAGCTTGCTCATAAGATAAGGGCTGGCGCAGGAGGGCTCGCCGTTAACGCGGTTATACGCCCCCATTACTCCCTCGACCTTGGCGTTTGTCACAAGCTCTCTGAAAGCGGGCAGGTAGGTTTCCTCCAAGTCCTTTTCCGATACCTCGGCGTTGAATTGGTGACGGAGCGATTCGGGGCCGCTGTGTACGGCAAAGTGCTTTGCGCAGGCGGCGGTTTTAAGAACAGCTTTGTCCCCCTGAAGTCCCTTAACGTATGCCTTTCCGTTTTCCGCAGTAAGAAAAGGGTCTTCGCCGTAGGTCTCGTGCCCCCTGCCCCAGCGGGGATCGCGGAAGATATTGATATTCGGCGCCCATAAGGTCAATCCCTTGTAAATATCCCTGTCCCCGAGTTTGGCGTATACATTATACTTCGCGCGCGTTTCCTCGGCGGTGATCTCTCCCGCTTTTTGCGTAAGCTCGGGTGAGAACATGGCGGCAAGTCCTATTGCCTGAGGGAACATCGTTGCCGTTCCCGAGCGGGCAAGGCCGTGCAAGGCCTCGTTCCACCAGTTGTACGCGGGGATCCCGAGTCTTTCCACAGAAGGCGCATCGTATCTGAGCTGAGCTGCCTGTTCCTCCGTTGTCATTGCGTCGGTGAGCGCTTCCGCCCGTTCCTGCACGCTGAGCGTTTCGTCAAGGTATTTTTCCATAGAGACCGTCCTTTCGGAAATATTTGTTTGCTTTGTTGCAGCGGTGCGTATATATCAATCACCGCTTTGACATTGATTTTATATGATGTCAAAACGGTGATCGGTAAATTATAAATTATGCGTTATGAATTTTTTCAAGCCTTGCCCACAGAACCGAACAGCTCCATTTTTTCCTTAACGGTAGCCTTGATAGCTTCCGCGCCGGGCGCAAGCAGCTTGCGGGGGTCAAAGCCCTTGCCTTCCAAGTCCTTGCCCGCCTCGATATACTTTCTTGTAGCGTCCGCAAAGGAAAGCTGGCACTCGGTATTAACGTTGATCTTAGCAACTCCGAGGGAGATAGCTTTTTTGATCATTTCCTCGGGAATACCCGTGCCGCCGTGGAGAACCAGAGGCATATCGCCTACCTTTTCCTTGACTGCCGCAAGGGTATCAAAGCTTAAGCCCGCCCAGTTTTCGGGGTACTTGCCGTGAATATTGCCGATACCCGCAGCCAGCATTGTAACGCCCAGATCGGCTATCTGCTTGCACTCGTTGGGGTCGGCGCACTCGCCCATGCCTACAACGCCGTCTTCCTCGCCGCCGATAGAGCCTACCTCTGCTTCAATGGACAAGCCCTTGTCATTGCATATCTTAACAAGCTCGGTGGTCTTTTCGATATTTTCCGCGATAGGATAATGGGAGCCGTCGAACATTACGGAAGAGAATCCCGCTTCGATACACTTCATCGCGCCCTCGTAGGAGCCGTGATCCAAGTGGAGAGCTACGGGAACGGTGATCTTAAGCTCCTCCAGCATACCGTTGACCATGCCTACTACGGTCTTGTAGCCGCACATATACTTTCCCGCGCCCTCTGACACGCCGAGGATAACGGGTGACTGCAATTCCTGAGCGGTAAGCAGAACGGATTTTGTCCACTCTAAGTTGTTGATGTTGAACTGACCTACGGCGTACTTTCCGTCGCGAGCCTTATTGAGCATTTCCTTTGCCGATACTAACATATTTATTTTCCTTTCCGCCGATTTTTCCCTTAAGGCAAATCGGCATAAAAAATTTACCTTTTTATATTGTAACATATTTTTATAAAAAAGGCAAGATTTTCAAATTGAATTTTCAATTTTCGACTTGTCATGTTCTATTCCTGTCCTGCTGTACATACAATCTATCAGAGCCCGTTCTCATAGGTATACACAGAAAGGAAGAGACGAAAATGTTTACTTATACCACATCAAGAAAAAAGCTTCTTCGTACCGTTATAATAGTATTGGCGGCTTTGACGGTAATCGCGATGATAGTTATGGCGGTCGCCAAGGGAAGCAAGGTAGTCGCAGCCGAAAAAAAGGTGCCGATCTACGCCGTTTCCCGTGCGGACAATCACATTGCCCTTACCTTTGACTGCGCTTGGGGGAATTCCAACACCGATCTGCTTTTATCGCTCCTTAAGGACGCCAACGCCACGGCTACTTTTTTTGTAACGGGCGAATTTTGCGATAAGTACCCCGAGGACGTTAAGAAAATGTACCAAGCGGGGCACGAAATAGGAAATCACTCCGATATGCATCCCCATGTAGAGGGGATAAACATCAACGATCTGATCGAGGACACAAGAGAGTGCAGCAGAAAGATCAAGATGATAACCGGCGAGGAGCCGAAAATTTACCGCGCGCCCTACGGCGAGTACGATGACAACACCGTAAGCACCATTGAGGGCATGGGAATGAAAATGATCCAATGGTCGGTGGACAGCATCGACTGGCAGGAGCCGGACGCGGACACCATAATCGAGAGAGTGGTCTCAAAAACCGAGTCGGGGTCTATCCTGCTGTTTCACAACGATCTGGAAAACACGTCGCAAGCTTTGCCCGAAGTGCTGACCAAGCTTAAGCAAAAAGGATTCAGCTTTGTAAAGGTTTCCGATTTGGTTTACTTCGACAGCTACCATATAGATAACAGTGGCTTGCAGATATATGACGTTTCCGCTTTGCTTCCCGCAGCAAAGTATTCCGACAATCGCCTTCTTGATGAGGCTATGGAAATATTCAGGCAGAATCTCACCATGCAGGAAATTTACAATTTGACCGGCGGCGCTACACCGCAGCTTTTACAGCGCACCGGGCCTTTGCTTGACGAGGAGCATATGGCGGCGATCGAAGAGGCCTCCTTTGAGGAGCTTAAAGAAGCGGTGGAAAACCTTATTATAGTGGCGGAAAGAGAGGGCGCGGGAGACAACGCCTCTGTAACCACGCCTTACGGCGAACAGGCAGCACCCGATAACGGAAACGGCATAAGCGGAGTTATTGACGAAAGTATGTTTGAGACCGAAGCATCGGAGGGGAATGTCTCAAACAGCGGCTCGGCCTCCGTATCGTCGGAGCCTCCGGTAGGCTCGATCACCACCGCGGATAATTTCTTCGGCGATGTGAAAGCGGGTCAGCCATTTACTTCCACCGCTGCCGCCACCACACCGACCGCAACAACTACGACCCCTGCCGTGACTACTACCGTGCCGCCCGCTACAACGACAGCGGCGCAAACCACCGCTCCTCCGCAGACCACCTCCGCAACTACCACACAGGCTGCCTCGAGGATCAATGAGGAGATAAAATAACGGTATAATAAAAAAGGACTGCCGCTCCTGACCTTTTCGGTCGCCTGCGGCAGTCCTTTAATATATTGTTTCAAGCCGTTCCGAACGACTTTTATCGCACCGACAATGCCTGTTGAAGCATTTAATACTAATCCCTTTTAAAACTGTTGGATTAGTGTTTAGGGTGTAACTCTGTTTTGACGGTAGACTTTGTTATATTTTGTCTACCGTCAAAACAGAGATTAGTATTACCATTCTATCTCATACACTCCGTTTTTAAGATAGTCTTCGGCTATCCCTCCGCACAGCAGCTCCTTACATTCGTTCTTATCCACCCAGCGGTATTCCGTATGTTCCCTGCTCAAAACAGCCCTTTCCTCTGAGGTGGAACACAGATAAACGATAAAGATTATCTTTTTTCCGCCGATTTCGTCCAAAGACGCATACAAAAGCTTTTCGGGAACAACATTAAGTCCCGTTTCCTCAAATACCTCTCTTATAATTGCGTTTTCAAGGGTTTCCCCCTCCTCAACCTTACCGCCCGCGCTTTCCCAGAATCCGCCGTCTTCGTCATTGGGACTGCGGCGGATAAGCAAAGCTTTTTTAAGTTTGTGATTCAATATAACCGATTTTACAACAACAAGTGCTTGCATTTTTCGTTCCTCCTCGCTGCCTAATCGTTAACACATATGTCAACGCCCGAAGCGGCGGCTTCGCCTGCTTCTGTGTAAGTTTAAATTACTCACTTTGTGGGGCTTTGCCCCACACCCCACTTCCTTTTTGCAGTGCAAAAAGGAAGCGAAAAAAACATTTGCGGCTTCGCCGCTTTTTTTTTCTTTTTCTTTTTTCTACCTTACCCCCGCTCCCTCACAAAGCGAATAAAGTATATCGTAATACGCCGCTTTCACCAAATGAACCCCGTCCGCCGCTGCCGTGTACTCCGGCATCAGATTACCGTCGGCGTTTTTAAGACTTACCGAAATATCCACAAAATGCCTTGCGGCAGAGCTTGAATTTGTTATCATATCCTTCAGCACATCGTTAAAGCCGTCTATTTCATAGTTATAACAAAAGCTGCTGTCCTCGGTAACGGGGGTGATTGACAGCACATAAAGAGAAGCGTCGGGACAAAGCGCCTCCACCCGCGACAAAAAGCTGTCGTAATAGACTGTAAACTCCTCGGGATTTTCTATATTGACATCGTTCATGCCCATAATAAAAACAAGGTTTTTCTTTCCGCTGTTAACTATCGCAGTCAGCGGCTCGACCTGCGCGCCGCCGTGTTCAAAAGTAAACTCTTCTATATTCCGCGCCGCAACTCCCGCTTTTGCGTAGCAGCTTTCAACCAAGCCGTTTGCTCCAAGCCCCGAACAGATACTGTCGCCCATAAAAAGGCAGGAGTCTATAAAGGACTGCTGTTCGGGAGAAAAGGACAGCTCGGTTACATTTTCGGGACGGCTCGGCATGCTTTGAGTCAATTCGTCGGTTTCGCTTTCCGTATCGGTTATAAGCAGAATCCCGCCCACTCCCGCGTTTTCTTCCTCCTGCGAGGTGATTTCGGGAATGAACTCCCTGTTTGAAATATCAACACAGCCGCATAAGGTAAAAGCAAATGCGGCTGTAATAAATGTCGGTATGATTATTTTTTTTATAAGATAGGTATTAGTCATATTCATTTCTTCTTGTGGTTTTAAAGGTATAGCTAAGCTCTATATCCTTATTGGTATTTTCACGCTTAAAGGCTTTTTCGATACGCTTCATTATCAGATCGCCCGTTTGCTCGTTGGTATTGGAAAGCATTATAACAAACTGACTCACACTGTACCGTGAGAAAATGTCGCTTCCTCTTAAGGAGCGGGAAACGCAGTCCTGAAGCCTTTGCATTGCTTTATTCAGCGGGTTTTGCGCGGGCATCTCTCCGTCCGAGCCGTTTACCGTCAAAAGGCAGATGTTTATGCTGGCTCCCGTTCTCTGAGCGTCGCGTATTTCAAGCTGATACAAATGCTTGAATATCTGATACTCGCAGAAAAACGCGCCGCTTACCTGTCTTTGCTCCAGCAGATCGGAAATTACCGCGTCAATATCCGATTTAACGCTCTTTTTGGATTTAATGGCGGTATCGTAAAGCTCTATAAGCTCTTTTGAGGGACTGATACCGAATTTTGTCATCATAAGATGAGTTACGGTTTCATACTGCCGCTTTGCGCTTTCCTGATCCCCCAGCTCCGCCAACGCCTTGATATGACTGTAATGCACAAACTCGTCGTAAGGGTTGATCGCCGACGCCTTGCTGCAAATGGCGATAATATCGTGAAGCTTTCCCATAGTGCTCAGCAGCTCCACCGCTATATGCACCGCCTTGCTGTACACCGAGCGGTAATATGTGTTCAAGGGCACTACCCATGATTCGTAGGCGGCCTTTGCCAAAAAATCCCCCGTATATAAATTGACCGCGTTTAAAATAAGACTGAGCTTTTCATCGGGGTCTTCATTTGAGGATGCTTCCTTAAACGCCTTTTCAAATTCCTCCGCGTCGATCTCCAGCTCGATCTCGGAATTTATGCTGTATGCGCCGTTTATGCACACTATAATCGGCGTCTCACAGCCCAATTCCGACAGAATATCTCTTAAACGGTGTATCTGCGTTTTAAGAGCACTGGTGGGATTCACGCCCTCGTCCTCGCGGCTGAGAATGTCGATAAGCTCCGACTGCGCAACCGCTCTGTTGTGATGTACAACAAGGTACTGGAGCAAAAGCCACAGCTTTTTTGATCTTTTGGAGTGCTCGCTGACGGTATTATCCTTATACGTTACCGAAAACTCGCCGAACATCGCTATTTTAAGCTTATTCATTAGGATTACCTTCTCTTCCCGCTGAAATTTACTTTTATCCGTGCGGATTTTTCCCGTCGGCTGCAAAGCCGACGGGAAATTTCTGCACAAAACAGAACCTGTTAAAATTATAACCTTTACGGAAAAAAATTTCAAGGTAAAACGCAAAAAATAGTTGCTGAATATGAAACCAAATAATTATGTTTTTTTGACTATTTTCACAAACCGATCAAAGTCTCCAAAATCACTGATGAAACAGATAAAAAAGTACAGATAGCTATCGTCTTCCGTCGCCGTCGGTCAGATCGGGCAAAAACTCCTTGACCTCTGCTCCGCGCCTTACTATCATTCTTGCTTCGGCAATGTCCTTTATTTCACCCAGCGCAATAAGCGTACTCATGGCATTTCCGATAGCGGTAGCCTCCGTGGGGCCCGCGATCACCGTTCTGCCCGTAGCGTCGGCGGTAAGCTGACACAAAAAGCCGTCCTTGGAGCCGCCGCCGAAAATATATACCGCGGGGTAGGTGTATCCCGTGATCCTTTCCAAGTCCTCAAGGGTTTTGGAAAATTCCGCCGCAAGGCTTTCGTAGATCACCCTTAAGGTCTGCGCAATTGACTTGGGCTTTGTTTGTCCCGTCTTCTCGCAGTATTCAAGCACCTTTTTGGGCATATCGCCGCTCTTTAAAAAAGAGGGGTCGTTGGGATTGATTTTTGCTATAAAGGGCGGCGCGCTTCTTGCGAAAGCCTCCATATCGTTGTAGGTAAACACCTCGCCGTTGGAGTTGAAATATCTTCTGCACTCCTGCAAAAACCACGTTCCCGTTATATTTTTGAGGAATGTTGTAGTGCCGCCGTAACCGCCCTCGTTGGTAAGATCGCTTTCAAAGGACAGATCGTTTATGATAGGTTCTTTCAGCTCCGTGCCGAACAAAGCCCACGTACCGCAGCTTATATAGGCAAACTTTTTTTCCGAGGACGGAACCGCCAATACCGCGCTGGCGGTATCGTGAGAGGGGGCGGCGAATACGGGTATTTCCCTGTCGGTATACTCCGCTTTAAGGCAGCCTATACGGCTTCCCGGTGTAACTATCTTTCCGAAAATACGCTTGGGAAGTTTCAGCCTGTCAATAAGCTCCCAGTCCCAGTCCTTTGTTTTTGGGTCAATGAGACCCGTTGTGGTGGCTTCGGTGTACTCGTTCACCGTTTCTCCCGTTAACTTGTACGCTATAAGGTCGGGCATCATAAGCATGTGATAAGCGCTCGCAAGAACATTCGGCTCCTTCTTTTGTATCGCAAGCAGCTGATACATGGTATTTATCTGCATTTGCTTGATGCCCGAGCGCATGTACAACTCCTTTTCGGGAATTTCCTCAAAAAGCTTTTCGGGAATACCGTCGGTGCGCCCGTCGCGGTAGCATACGGGCTTCTGTACAAACTTGCCGTCTTCGTCCAGCAGCGCGAAATCTACTCCCCATGTATCTATCGACACGGCGTCAAATCCGTAATCTCCCGCTTTGTCGATAGCCTTATCCACCTCTCTGAAAATCATGTCGATATTCCAGCAGGTTTTCCCGCCCGATACGATGGGAGTGTTGGTAAAACGGTGTATCTCGGTAGAAACGAAGCTTTTGTTTTCGTAGCTGCAAAGCAGCGCTCGGCCCGATGAGCCTCCGAAGTCAAAAATTAAAACCTTTTTCATAAATCACCTTTGCCAGTATCAGGAATACTTTCTGTAACCGGGATGACGGAGAGGGCAGCCCTTTCCTATCTCGATACACTCGTCGATTTTTTCTCTTGTAAGCGGATGCGCACCGCCAAGCTGCCTTGCCACTAACGAGACCTTAGCATAGTGCTCCACGGTTTCCATGCGGTAATACGCCTGAGTCAGGTCAACGCCCACCGAAACAACGCCGTGATTTTCCATTAAGATCGTGTCGTGATACTGCAAAAACGGCTTTATGGATTCGGCAAGTCCCACCGAGCCGGGAGTGTCGTAGGGAGCAATGGGGACGCTGCCCAAGAAAATAACCGCTTCGGGCATGGAGTAATCGTCAAGAGGGATATGTGCAATGGCAAATCCGGTGGCTGTGGGGGGGTGAGCGTGTACTACCGCCGTGATGTCGGGTCTCTCCTGATAGCAGCTTAAGTGCATTTTAAATTCGGAAGATGGCTTATAGCCGGGAGCTTCCTTTATTACCTCGTTTTTTCCGTTTACCATTACAAGCATTTCGGGACGGAGTATGCGCTTGCTGGTACCTGTTGGAGTAGCGACAAACACGTCCTCGTCCAGCTTTACGGAAATGTTTCCGTCGTTGGCTGCTACAAAGCCCAGCTGCCACAAATTGTGTCCAACCTCGCAGATAGCTTCGCGAGCTTCATTTTCGGTCATTTTAAATTCCTCCTGAAAGAATTTGATATAATACTATTATTTATTTTTGTTTACAGAGATCTTGTATTATAAAGTCCTTACTTTGTAAAATAATTTATTGCGTTATTATAGCAAATATCCTTAACGATCTCACCCACGAACTCGACCTCGTTGGGATATTCGCCCTCCTCGATAAGCGTACCTAACATATTGCAGAGAATACGTCTGAAGTACTCATGACGGGTATAAGACAAAAAGCTGCGGCTGTCGGTAAGCATGCCAACAAACTTGCTGAGCAGTCCCACCTGTGACAACGCCATAAGCTGTCTTTCCATGCCGTCTTTCTGATCGTTGAACCACCATGCCGAGCCGAACTGCATTTTGCCAACTATACCGCCCTGCTGGAAGCAGTTGATAATGGTTGCCAAAACCTCATTGTCGCGGGGATTCAGGCAGTACAGAATCGTTTTGGGCAGCTCGTCGGTGCTGTCCAAGGTGTCCAAAAGCATTGAAAGCTTCTTTGCAAAGGTCTGATCCTCAATAGCGTCAAAGCCCGTGTCGGGTCCCAGAAGTCTCATATATCTTGCGGAGTTGTTGCGCAGCGCGCCGATATGGTACTGCTGAACCCAGTGGAGTCTTGCATACTGCTTGCCGAGATGAACAAGGATATAGCCCTTGTACTGCTCGATCTCGTTTCTTGTAAGATCGTCGCCTGCCAAAGCCTTTTTGAGTATCTTGTCAACCTGTTCTTTTTCGGCGGGCATGAACATTACAACGTCCAAAGCGTGGTCTGAGCATACGCAGCCTACGCTGTCAAAATACTCAATGCGCTTTGTCAGTGCCTCGCAAAGACCGTCTATGCCGTCGATCTTAACGTCCGCCGCGTCCGCGAGCTTAGCTATGTAAGGCACAAAGGTGTTAAGCTCGATATTTATAGCCTTGTCGGGACGGAAAGCGGGAGCAACCTCAACGTCAAAGCTCTTGTCTTCCTTTAACAGCTTGTGGAAGTGCAGGTCGTCAATAGGGTCGTCGGTAGTAAACAGCTTTTTAACGTTGCCCATTTTGATAAGCTTGCGCGCGGTCAGTGTCTGAAGCTTTTCGTTAGCTTTGTTGTAAATGGTTTCGGCGGTTTTGGGTGAAAGTATCTCATCAATACCGAAGAAACGGCGCAGCTCAAGGTGAGTCCAGTGGTAGATCGGGTTGCCGATAGCGTAGGGCATTACCTCGGCGTATTTTAAGAATTTTTCGTAATCGCCCTTGTCGCCGGTAATGTAGCTTTCGTCAACGCCCATTTCACGCATAAGGCGCCATTTGTAGTGGTCTCCGCCGAGCCACGCCTCGGTAATGGAGCTGAATTTCTTGTCGTTGTAGATCTCTTCGATATTCAGGTGACAGTGAAAATCGAAGATAGGCATATCCTTTGCGTAGTTGTCGTAGAGGGTTTGAGCCGTTTGGTTTTTAAGAACGAAGTCTTTGTCCATGAAGTTTTTCATTGGGATCATTCCTTTCTTAATTGATGTTTATTTTTTAAAATAATTTTTTGCGTTATAGTCTACCGATAAACCCAAATATTTTTTATACGGTATTTCTTATATAGCGAAACAAATGCATAAACCCCGCTATCAGGGCAAGCAAAAAGAGAAATACAGCGGGAATACACGGATATAAGACCCATTGTATACCTTTAAACCAGCCGCCTTCCCAATAATAATCAAATTGATTTCTGAATTCAACAAATTTTCCCAGCAATCCCGTTGGAAGGATCAATACTGCAAGTACAATTTCGGTTACGATAATCTCCCCACAAAATTCCAGACAATTAAACTTTCTCTTTATGCAGAGAATGATGCCAAAAATGAGGAATCCAAGCGAAATACCGATCAAGCCTAAAGCGACAATATCGACGTCGACTAAAAATTCCGCCGCAAACGCGATCAGCATTGTTCCAAAAAAGAAAATAAGAGTGAAAAGAACGCCGGGAAACTTCTTTGGCGACAGGTTAACTCTATTTTCATTACTATTATCCATGTCAATCTCCAATTCACAAATTCCGCTTTGTTACAGCCGTCGCCCGCGATCTGACGAGAACCCGATTTACCGCTTCGGAATTCAGATAAATAACTGCCATGTACTGCCGTCAAATTTTGAATTGACAAAATCCGATTTTCTTAATACAGCTGTATTCACATCTAATGCCGATTTTACGATCTCTTTTGTTGTGGCAACAACATTTTCCGACGCTAATAATTCATCTATCGGCATAAATATCGCTTCTTCATTCTCGCAGTTATCGGAAACAGGCTCGCCCTCCGAATATTCGGCGGTAAATATACACCAGACCTCTTCCGTTGTAAATCTTACCGCCAATAAGTCTTTAGCTTTAACGGTTACGCCCGTTTCCTCCAGTACTTCTCTTTCGGCGGTTATCTGCGGCATTTCGCCGTTTTCGCTGAACCCGCCGGGAATCAGGTATTTTCCCTTTGCGCTTCCGTAGGTGTGCTTAACCAGTAAAACAGCGTTGTTTTTGATTACTACACAGCTTGCGGACAGCTTTCTGTTGTTTTCCATGTATTCACCTTATGATTTTTGTTTAATATGCTTTTCCCTTATGCGTTTTATCCGTTCTTCCGCATCTGATTTCGGCGTATTGTAGTAAATCAGCTTTTCTTCATCGGTCATGTTTTTTGTTATCTCATAATTGTATTCGCGGATTTTGTGGATGTCTTCGATGGTGAAATTCGGGCTGATTTTTGGTCTTTCTGCCATTATTCTTTACCTATAATAATATAGTTTTATATATGCTTTCCCACACCGTCGTGAGGGTGATTTTTCGCGTGCAAAACCGCTTCCTCCATAATTTGCCCGGGCTTCATATTATCAAAATATTCCCGCTGCCAAACGGTATAATCAAAATCATCACGTTTAATTGCAGCAATAAATCTTTCGGCATCTATCACTCCCATTTTCTCTACAAGACAAGAGAACCCCATGTCTACAATTTTAACTGTGTTATTCATGTGTTGTTCACCTCCAATATTCTTATAAATTCACACGGTGTAACTAATCGTATTTTATCATTTGTATATTTTAGCAGCCTATCATCGGTAGTGATAAAGTAACTGCACTGTGCCATAATTGCACAAGTCACATGAACAGCGTCCTTTTCCTTTACTCCTGTTTGCATAACAATCGCAGCTAAACGATTTACATCTTCACTTCGTTCAACTCCGACATAGAACGATTCATTTTCCATGATAAAATTCATAATGGCTTGTTTCTTTGCCAAAGAGCGATTTTTATCGTTCTCATAGTATAGCATATAAGATGTTACCAATTCCAATTCGCGGTTTTTGATCATTTCTTGTATATGCAGCTTTGCTTCTGTTTCAAGATAAATCCTTATATTGGATTGATTGTCATAAGGGCGATTGTAACAACAGTTATCTAAATAAACTCTCACTTTGCTTTTTCCTTTTTAGTTTATTTTTCACTCAAGAATTTTATATAAGTTATCCTTTTTTAAAACGCGTGACAAATCGGACTTTATAAACTCAGCTTATATATCCTCTTTCTTTCCATACCCTCATACCAAGCAAAATACTCTTTCGGCACATCACATATTTCCACAAGTTCGGCGCCGAGCTTTTCAATAGTCTTGTAAGAGGCGATATTATTTTCATCACAGGTAATAACAATATGATCCATGCGGTGAAATCTCGCTACATCAAGAATTGCTTGACAGGCTTTATAAGCGTATCCGCTGCCCTGATATTCTTTGAAAACTTCATAACCTATATTGCCATTATAGTAAGAATGAAAGTTATGTCCGATACGAATACTTATTTTCCCTACATTTTCTTTTTCGGGATTAAATATGTCGTAATAATAGAAAGGCAGCATTACATTGTCACCGACATTTTTTTCGGTTATTTTTAAAGATAGGCTATTGAAAAGAATATTGTCAAATTTATCGGAAAAAACGAAAGACATATTTCTCCTTTCAATGAGAACGCTTTAAATATGCTTGATCAAAAAATATTTTGTCAGCTTTGAATTTTTCTTATCCTCCCTGATAAATTCAACCTCAAATCCGCATTTTTTATAAAATTCGGGAGCCTGAAAGCCGTAGGTGCTTAAGGTAATGCTTTCAAATCCTCTGTCGGCGCAATATTTTTCAACAGCTTCAACAAGCTTTGTTCCGATATGCTTTTTGCGGTATTGCTCAAGAACGATAAGCTCACCGATATGGACCTCATTATAATATGAATGGCCCTTAATCACACCGATGACCCTGTTATCCTCCTCAGCGATAAAGCAAAAAGGTGTATAATCGCATATCACGCCGTTTTTATCGGCGAATTTGTTAAACTCGGTATCAATCAAGCCGGAAATATCATCATCTAAATTTTCACAGTACTCAATGTTTATCATTGCCACACCTCCGGAAAAATCATGCTTCACGGTTACAAGGTAACTCCAGACTTAAATATAGCAATATCCCTTGAATTATACCTCTCATTAACCGTCTGCTTCCCGTTAGCCGTTTCGACAATTAAATCCACAAGCTGCTCCAGCTTATCCTCAAAGCTGTCCCCTGCGGCAATTCCGCCCGCGTCAAAATCGATCCAGTTGGATTTTCTTTTTGCAAGGTCGGAGTTGGTGGAAATTTTTATGGTAGGCACAAATCCGCCGAAGGGAGTACCGCGCCCTGTGGTAAACAGTACGATATGACAGCCCGCACTCGCAAGATTGGTTACCGCTACCATATCGTTACCCGGACCGTTCAGCAAATTAAGTCCGTTAGCGGATAAAGAGTCGCCGTCAAACAGCACGTCGCACACCTCGCCCGAGCCCGACTTCTGAGTGCAGCCCAAGGATTTATCTTCTAAGGTGGTGATGCCGCCCGCTTTGTTTCCGGGAGAGGGATTTTCGTATACGGGCTGGTCGTGCTTCTGATAGTATTCCTTAAAGCCGTTTACAAGCTTTACTATTTTGTTGAAGGTCTCCTCGTCCTTTGCTCTGTCCATAAGCAGCTGTTCGGCTCCGAACATTTCGGGTACTTCGGTAAGAACGGTGGTGCCGCCTATTGCTGCCATGTAATCGGAAAATCTTCCTACAAGGGGATTGGCGGTGATTCCCGAAAGACCGTCCGAGCCGCCGCATTTTAAGCCTACCTTAAGACATGAGATGTCGACTTCCTCGCGCTTATCGTCCTTTGCCTTTTGGTACAGCTTTTCAAGGAGCTTTACGCCCTCCTCTATTTCGTCCTCAACGTCCTGCGCCACAAGAAACTTGGTGCGGTCTTGGTCATAATCGCCTAACGTTTCCTTAAAAATATCCATGCGGTTGTTTTCGCAGCCTAAGCCCAATACCAATACGCCGCCGCAGTTGGGGTGCTTAACCATTCTTTGGAGTATGGTGCGGGTGCGGATATGGTCTTCGCCTATCTGCGAACAGCCATAGGGGTGAGTGTAAGTAAACACGCCGTCTACTCCCTCATGCTCACCATTCCTTTTAAGGAACTCCGAAACAATAGCCTTAGCCTGCGCGTTAACGCAGCCTACCGTGGGGATAACCCACAG
>JAAVIG010000126.1 GCA_014796735.1 Oscillospiraceae bacterium | reverse complement strand
TGCGCTTTTAAGTTTGAGTTGATTTATTATTTGTACTGTGATATTTCTGAATTTAATTTATTTTCTTTAACAAAATATTTGTTTTCTTAGTTCCCATGTATGGGGCTTTGCCCCCTCGCGGAGCTAAAGCTCCGCTTCACCCCCACTTCCTTTTTGCAGTGCAAAAAGGAGAAGCGAAAAAGACATTTGCGGCTTCGCCGCTTTCTTTTTCTCTTTCTTTTTCTTTTTTATTTTTTAGTCGTGGAGAATCCGTGCCTTAATTTTCAATTTTTAACACACCCTCCGCAGCATCCTTTCTCATTGTCAAAGAACTCACCTATAGAAGGTATATCCCTTTCATACCCAAACAGCATAAGCAACCAATCGGGAACCGTTTCTTCTATGACCGCCGATACCGCCCCCTCATGCTCCGCGTTGTTGAGCGCGCCGCGGCACACCCCATCGAAAAGGTACTTATCCCCGTTGTAGCTCCTTATATGAAAAATCCCGTCAATAATTTCCCCGTGAAGCTCCGCCAAAAGTTCTCCGTCGGTTTTCGCCTCAAAGGAAAAATCCGCTGCTTCGTAATTTCTTTTGATCTCAACCATGATTAATTACTCCCTCTTTTAAAATTCCGTTTTCATCGGTCTTTTTTCCTAAGCTTTTCATTTTGATAAAGTAAACGCCCACCAACAGTGCCACAGCCGAAACCCAAGCCACAGGTGAAGCAAAGCATACCGCGTCAAAGCCCATAGTTTCCACAAAGCCCACCGCGATCACTACTCTTGAGATCAGCTCGCATGCTCCCGCCAACATGGTAAGTGCCGAGTACCCCAAGCCCTGAAGGGAGCTTCTTACTATAAACAATACCGACAGCACGGGATAAAAGCAGGCATTGACCCACAAAAAATAAACGGCCTTTTCAATGACTTCGGTTTCCTCCGCCTCCACAAACATAAGGCAGAGCGGCGTGCCGAACAGCCAAATCGCGAGCAAAGCCGCGGCGGAATAAATAAATCCCGAAGCGAATGCGCATTTCATACCCTTCCCTATTCTTCCCACGTTTCCCGCGCCAAGATTCTGACCTGCGTAAGTTGCCATTGTTATTCCCAATGTATCCATGGGCGCGACTACCATATTCTGAATTTTTCCCGCCGCGGTAACGGCCGCCACCGCGACTTTTCCCAAGCTGTTGACCGCGCTTTGAAGTATAATGGAGCCGACGGCGGTGATTGAAGATTGCAGTCCTACGGGCACGCCTATTTTTGCCAGCGCAAAAACTCTCCTGCCGTCAAACTTTAACTCCGATTTTTCAAACCGCAGCATCGGATAGCTTCTTCTCATATAAATAAAGCAAAGCGCGGCCGATATTCCCTGAGATATGACCGTAGCCCAGCCCGCGCCCGCAACTCCCATATTGCAGACGATAATAAACAGCAGGTCAAGTCCTATATTTATGACCGATGCCAATATAAGGAAATAAAGAGGCGTCCTGCTGTCCCCCATAGCCCTTAATATACCCGCCATAAGGTTATAAGCCATAGTAACGCAGATACCGCCTAATACCACAATAATATAATCGTAGGCAATATCAATAATATCGGCGGGGGTCTGCATAAGCTTCAAAAGCGGATAACACATAGTCACCGCCAGCGCGGTCACGATAACGGTGGTTATTATACAAAGATATATCGCGTTGGCTATATATTTTCTCATTTCCGAGTGATCCCCCGCGCCGAAGCATTGAGACGGAAGCACGCAGGAGCCGCTTGTGATACCCATTGTAAAGCCTATTATAAGAAAGCTTACCGAGCCTGTTGAGCCAACGCCCGCCAGCGCGTCAACGTCTATGAACTTACCCACTATTATTGTGTCCACCATACTGTAAAGCTGCTGAAACAGGTTTCCCAGCAGCATGGGCAGACAAAATCCCAGTATAAGGGACAAAGGCTTGCCGTGCGTCATTTCTCTGACCATTTTTCATTGCTCTCCTTGCGCGCGTATCTTTTACAAGGATATATTTTACAACGTTTTTTTCAATTTGCAATAGCTTTTTGAAAACTTTTTCCGATTTGTTTAAATTAACTTATTACCAACCTTTTCGGTGATATTTTTAGTTGCAAATGCAAAGCGTGCTGTCAAATTAACTGTGTTTCTTATTAAGCCGCGATATTGTTCATAACTCTTTAAAATGTGCACCAAAACGACGCTGTAATTTTTTGTTCCCGACCGTTGATTTTCCGTAAAATTTTTTCCACTTCCGCGTTCTAAAATCCACCTTATAACAAAGCCATTTTCAACATTTTCCACCGAGTTTTCCACAGTTTTCAGCGTCAAAACGATAAAAAGGTGGCAGTTTTCCACACTTTCCACGGGAAAATCTGTTGAAAACCCTGTTTTACTCTCTGTAAAATCAAAATTTACGAGTTGTAAAATCAAGAAAAATTATACCGAAAGTTAAGTGCTTGTAAAATCTTGATTTCTATATTTTTTCCTTTAATTTAATAATTATATTATTTTATAATTATATTATATTATTTGCTATTATGAAATTTTTTAAGTAAAAAACCGAAAAAATTTCCACAAATATTCAACCAATTGAACCGATTGAAAAAATAAGCGTTTTTTAACACTTTCCACGAAGTTTTCCACCGATTTTGGAATCAAAACTTAAAAAACAAGCCAATTTTCCACACTTTCCACGGGAAAACCTGTTGAAAACCGTATATTTCCTCCAAAAACTCCAATAATACAAAATGTAAAATTTACCGCGGAGAAAACACAGGAACAACCAACAAAAGAAAGGCGGATCATAAAAATGCGTGGCGTAAATAAGCTCATTGTAGAAATAAAGGACACCGAAAACGAATATTTTGAACGCGCTATACTATTTGTAAAACCCGACAAGGCAATAACCGCACAGTCGGAGCTTGATCAGAGCGCGCGCAGACTGCTGTCAGCGGTAAAAAACGGAACGCCATACAGAAAAAAAAGGCGGGTCTGGATACCGTTATGTATAGCGGCCGGCGTATTGACGGCAGCGGTTTTGCTGTTTGTGCTGCTTTAGAGAGTGTCTCCAATTTTCAATTTATGTGCATAATTTCCTCTGTCATACAAAAACTACCTTTATAACTGTACGTATAATTACACTTTGTTTTAAAAGAAAGGATAGTTTAGTATGAAACAGCTTAAAACTACCATTGAAGAAATAACCGCAAGGCAAATATTCGATTCCAGAGGAAATCCCACTGTTGAAGCGCAGATCACGCTTTCCGACGGCACAAGAGCCATAGGCTGCGCCCCGAGCGGCGCTTCCACGGGTGATTTTGAAGCGCTGGAGCTCAGGGACGGGGACAATCAGTACGGCGGTAAGGGCGTTCTGAAAGCGGTGGCCAATGTTAAAACACAAATAGCGGAGGAGCTGAAAGGGAGAAACGCGGCGGATATACAGGAGATCGACAGTGTAATGCTTGAGCTTGACGGAACAAGGGAAAAGAAAAACCTCGGAGCGAACGCGATACTTTCGGTTTCCTGCGCCTGCGCAAAGGCGGCGGCGCAGTCTATGAAAATTCCTCTTTACAGATTTTTGGGCGGAATCAACGCTTGTGCACTTCCTATGCCGATGATGAACATCTTAAACGGCGGTGCTCACGCGTCAAACAATGTTGACGTGCAGGAATTTATGATAATGCCGATAGGCGCGCCTACCTTTAAGGAGTGTATGAGATTTTCCACCGAGATTTACCATTCCTTGGCGGGACTCCTCAAAAAGCGCGGCTTAGCCGTTTCGGTAGGAGACGAGGGCGGCTTTGCTCCTAATCTTGGAAGTGACGAGGAAGCGCTTGACTGTATTGTCGAGGCGGCGGAAAAGGCAGGGTACAGAGCGGGAACTCATTTCCTCCTTGCAATGGACGCGGCGGCTTCTGAGTGGAAAACCGATAAGCAGGGGCATTATCGCATGCCCAAAAGCGGAAAGGAATTTACCTCGGAAACCTTGATAGACCACTGGCAGAGCCTTTCCGATAAATACCCCCTGTTTTCCTTAGAGGACGGCCTGGATCAGGAGGACTGGAAGGGTTGGGAGCTGCTCACTAAACGGCTTGGCAGCAAATTGCAGCTTGTTGGGGACGATTTGTTCGTTACCAACAGCGAAAGGCTTAAAAAGGGAATTTCAAGCGGCTGCGGCAACTCAATACTGATAAAGCTGAATCAGATAGGCACTGTGTCCGAAACTCTTGACGCAATAAAAACCGCTCAAAGAGCGGGCTATACAACCGTTATTTCCCACCGCTCGGGCGAAACGGAGGACAGCTTTATTGCCGACTTGGCGGTAGCGGTAAATTCGGGACAGATCAAAACGGGCGCGCCCTGCCGAAGCGAGAGAGTGTCCAAATACAACCGCCTGCTCAGAATAGAAGAACAGCTTGGAAAGGCGGCGGATTTCCCGGGTACCGATTATTTTCTCAACGCAAGAGGGGGCAAGGCGGAATGAAAGCGGCCGATACAAGAATCTCTGAAAGCGAAGCGGTAATAATCAGCGGGAATAAGGCTGAGAAACAAGCCGAGGAGAGTGACAAAACAAAAAGCAGGGCAAAAACCGCACGTGAGAATCCCTGCAAGGGTCCCGTAAACAATCGGAAGGTTGCCGTTATCGGCTGCGGCTTCGTAGGGTCTTCAATTGCCTTTACGTTAATGCAGAGAAGCATATTTTCGGAAATGGTGCTGATAGACCGAGACCGAAAAAAGGCGGAGGGCGAGGCCTTGGATATAAGCCACGGACTGCCTTACAGCGCGCCTATGGAAATTTACGCGGGTGATTATGACAATATAGCCGACGCAGCGCTTATCGTTATCGCGGCAGGGGCGAACCAGAAGCAGGGTGAAACAAGGCTTGATCTTATCGACAAAAATCTTGCGATATTTTCGCAGATAATACCCGAGATAAAAAAGCGGGACTGTCAGGGTATATTGCTTGTGGTTACCAATCCCGTCGACATACTCACTTATGCCGCAATGAAGATGTCGGGCTTTTCTCCACAAAGGGTAATAGGCTCGGGCACGGTTCTTGACACCGCGAGACTGAAATACCTTATAGGTAGGAGCCTTGACGTTGACGCAAGAAGTGTTCATGCCGTTATAATAGGTGAACACGGCGACAGCGAGCTTGCGGTGTGGAGCGGCGCAAACGTGTCGGGAATAGATTTGGATCACTTTTGCGAGCTGCGGGGAATAGATCATTATAAGGACACTACACAAAGGATATATACAGAGGTAAGGGACAGCGCCTATGAGATTATACAGAGAAAGGGGGCTACCTATTACGGTATCGCAATGGCTGTGGCTAAGATAGCGGAGAGTATTTCAAGAGACGAGCACTCTATTTTGCCCGTTTCCACACTGCTGAGCGGAGAGTACGGGATAGAGGGGCTGTGTTTGAGTATACCGTCGGTGGTTGGCTCTAAGGGGGTCGAAAAGGTGCTGGAGATACCTTTGAGCGGTACGGAGCAGAGAGAGCTTACCGCTTCGGCTAAGGCGCTTGCCGCGGCGGTGGAGCATGCGGATAGGGCGGCGGAAGCCTTACAAAATGAAAAGGTGATGTAAAGAATCAAAAAAGAAAAAATAAAAGCGGCGAAGCCGCAAGTGTCTTTTTCGCTTCCTTTTTGCACTGCAAAAAGGAAGTGGGGGTGAAGCGGAGCTTTAGCTCCGCGAGGGGGCAAAGCCCCTTAAAGTGAATAATTACAGCCAACACAGAAGCAGGCGAAGCCGCTGCTTCGGGCGTTAACAATAAAACATACCCGTCAAAACCAAGGTAAAACTAGGTTTTAGCGGGTATGTTTTATTTAGGGAAGATGTCAACGCACAAAGCAGCAGCTTCTCAGATGCTAACCTGCGGCTGCTCAAAGTGACGACACGGATGTCAGCACACATAGCAGACGCTTGTTTGCAAGAATGCAAACCGTCGACGCCCAAAGTGTTGACAGGATGTCAATGCCCGAAGCGGCGGCTTCGCCTGCTTCTTTATTAGTTATAATTATTCACTTCGTGGGACTTTGTCCCACACCCTACTTCCTTTTTGCAGTGCAAAAAGGAAGCGAAAAAGACATTTGCGGCTTCGCCGCTTTCATTTTTCTTTTTTCTTTTTTATTTTTTTGCCAATTTTTCAGTATCAAACCGTAAGCTTGCTTATCTGATTTTCAAGCCTTACAGACTGTTCGCTAAGCACCGAGCAAGCCGCCGCGGTTTCCTCTGCCGTTGCCGAATTCTGCTGTACAACAGTCGAAATATCCTCGATCCCGCTTTTAACCTGCGCTATCGCGTCCGCCTGTTCATCGGAGGCGGTGGAAATATCGCTGATATATGTACTTGTGCGGCCCGAAAGCTCCGTTACTTCTTTCATTGTTGCAGCGGTATTCTGTGCTATCTCGGTTCCTTTATCCACCGCTTCGATAGTGGCGTTGATAAGAGTACCTGTTTGCTGTGCCGCCTCTTGGCTCTTTGCCGCAAGGTTGCGTACCTCTTCCGCAACCACCGCGAAGCCCTTGCCCGCTTCTCCCGCTCTTGCAGCCTCAACAGCCGCGTTAAGAGCAAGGATATTTGTCTGGAAAGCGATATCGTCGATAGACTTGATAATATTCTGGATCTCGTCCGATCTCTTTTTGATCTCTTCCATAGCGTTGAGCATGTTGTCTACTTCGCCGTTCTGGTATTCGATCTTGTCCGCGCTGAGTCTGGAAACCTTATTTGCTTCTGCCGCGTTGTTCGCTGTGCTTTGTACCTTGTTTGCTATCTCGTTTATGGTAGCCGACAGCTCCTCGATAGCCGCCGCCTGTCTTGTAGTGCCGTCCGCAAGCGTCTTGGAACCATCCGCAATCTGAGTTGAACCGACCATAACATCGTTTGAAGAGCCGCTGATAGCGCCGATGATCTCATGCAGGGAGCTCTTGATTTCTTCAAAGGAGGCGTTGATCTCAGTGAAGTCACCCACATATTGTATATTAGCTTGTGCGGTAAAGTCTCCCTTAGCCATGCGCAAAAGAACATTGTTTATATCGCTTACGTAGTTGTTAAGAGTTTTCTTGGTAAATTCAAGCTTGCGCACAAAGTCGCCCAGCTCGTCATTTCCGAATTTGTATGCGGAAGGGGGCTCGTTGAGAATACCGCGGCTCATGCTGTCGGCAACCTTTTCGGCCTCTTTGATCGGGTTAAGTATCAGTTTGACCGCTACGGCGCTTATCACGATAATTGAAGCAATTACAACCACTACCGCAACGATTATGGCGGTAATTGCCATTTTAAGCATCAGCTCGTCGGAATCCTTTGAGGAGGTTCCCGAGAAAAACGCACCCGCAGTATTTCCGTTTATATCTTCAAATGGCGCATAATGTACATAGTGATTCTGACCGTTAATAACCGCCAAGCCGCTATAGGACTGTCCCTGATCGATTACCACCGAGGAAACATTGGACGGCATGTCGGTGCCTACTACTCTTTTTCCGCTTGAGTCAATAAGCGTTGTGGCAAAACGGGTCTTGCCGCTGAAAATAGTAATCTCGGAACCGATCTCCTCCTTGATCCCGTCAAGCCACTCATTGTTGTTCATGATCATGCCTGTCACCACCGCGCCGCCGGCTATAGGCTGTGCGCACTGTATAGTAAGTCCCGCCGCCGAGTCTGCAACAAATCCGTTATATCCGGAGGCTCCGACCTTGGACAGAGCAAAATCAGCAAGCTTAAAGCTTTCCGTCTGCCAGTAAATATTGCCCGCGGAATCCACAATGGCGGCAAAATCGCAGTCCGATTCCTTTTCCATTTCCCAGAAAGAGTCAAGCATATCAATGTTATCGGTCGACATGCCCTCAAGGATAATCTCTTCAG
>JAAVIG010000125.1 GCA_014796735.1 Oscillospiraceae bacterium | reverse complement strand
TTAACAGTTGCACTAATTCCATTTCTTTTTCCGTTAAAATGTTTTTGCTTGTTCTCATGTCAATACTTCCTTTCTTTTTGGATATTATTGACATTTACACGGTTTGTTATTCAGACTCCCACAATAATTTGAATTGAAATCGGCATAAGGAGCATTCTTATTTTACAACTCATTTTTTAGCAACTATCAAATACCGATGAATCGTTCCTTCAATTTTTCCGTATTTATCAATGTTCTCCTGCATTTTTAACAGCCGCTCAAAGCATTTATCCATCGAAAAATCGGGAAACTCCCACTCAATGATATGAGCAAACCAGACAAATGCTCCCACATCATAAAATTTAATCGGGCGGTAAGCTTCCTCCGCTTGGACAATCTGAAAACCAGCATTTTCAAAAATTCTGCACTGTTCCGCAAGGTTCATATGCGGAAAGGGTTTAGCCGTTCCGGGCAATACCGTTTCTACCAAATCCCTGTCATTATCCTCCCCTACCTGCTCCGTAATAAATATGCCGTCCGGCCGCAGCAGTCTGAACAGCTCTGCCGCGTCAAAGCTGCCATGCCTGTTTATTATCAGGTCAAAGGTTTCATCTTTGAAAGGAATTTCTGACTGATTGCTGCATTCCTTAAAGCTTATCCCCAAAGGCAATAATTTTTCCTCACACAATTTAACATTTGGGGGATAGCCTTCTGTTGCGGAGGTTTTATCATAGGGGTGATTTAATGACAGCAGAAATTCACCTCCGCCCGTATCATAATCCATAATATTCAGATTGCTTTTGAGATAGCTCCTGACCAACTTCTCGTAATCCCACGGCAAGTCGTTTTCCTCTTCATATCTTCCGTGAATATGCGAAAAGTCCCAGCCGTGAATATGAGCTGCTTTTTCTTCCTGTTTCCAGATTGCTTTTAAATTTTCTTTATTCATAAAACCTCGTTACCTTTTCATCACATTTCCCCGCACGCCAACAGATTATCCTTTCCCATACCGCACACAAAAGGATTGGAATCATAACGATAGCAAAAATCCAGAAAATCGGAACGCTGCTCCGAATCGCTCATTATCTTTACAAGCAATTCGTTGGGAAGCGTCCTTGCATACGCGCCGGGCCCTGCCAATTTAATGTTTTTTACACCTAACCGTTTAAGTATACCCTCCAATTCATCGGGCATAAAGGTGTATGTGATACACCACGGCGTACCTCCTTTTTCATATTCGGCAATTTCATAGTCACCGCCCATAAGACCCTCGTCCCATAATTTTCTTACGGAATCCTTGTTGAAATGAAAAGCTTCAACCGCGTTCGCTCTATTGTCAATACACCATTTGACAAAAGGGTCACCGCAATTTTCGTCCAATATGAATTGGTTTTTTTGTATCGGATTTGCCAAATACGGAAGAATGCCCAAGCGGCTTGACACGCTTATCACAATACGTTTGCGGCAAATACGAACCAGCTCTCCGATAACACGTTCCTGATTGGGATAGGTGTATGAAATGGGCGCGTCAAAGGATATAACCATATCAAAGAGGTTATCTTTAAAATTGCTCAAATCCTCCAATGCCCCTTTTACAAAGGTTATTTTATCAAGCACCCCTTCTTTTTCCGCTAATTCCTTTGCTTTATCTATCATTGACTGTGAAATATCAAAATGCGTAACCTCACAGCCGTGCTTTGCAAGCAGGATAGAAAATCTGCCGCAGCCCGCACCGCCGTCAAATACGGTTTTTATCCCATCTAAACGGGAAAGCAATTCCCTTTCGATATGATTCTTCTGCACAATGTCGTCAATAAATGTTTCCTCACGGTGACTTTCAAGCTCACCCTTATCAGGCAAATTCCAAAAGCGTTCGGATATCTTTTCACTATAGTCCATAAATAAGTCTCCTTGTCAATAATATCAGAATTTTAATACTTGCTTTAAAACTCATAAAACCTACGAGTTTATTTGTTTTCTCGGATTAGGGCATGTTATTATCCATGTAGACCCATACCGATTGGTTATAAGGCACCTCCTTCCCCTTTTCATAAGTCGTTTTCTTCCATGTTTGTTTAATTTGTAAAATCAAAACTCAGTTTATATAAATTACACCTATCCCACAAATATTTCGTGAGCATATATATAATTTATTCCCCTCAATATACACATTCCCACTGAGACATAACGGTATTTTAATTTCTTTTCTTTTTTCCAACGTGTTCATATCCCACAAAGCGATTTCACCGCAAGGATAAGAAACCGTCACTAACATATCTTCATATGACCCAACGCAGTCAAACATTTTCTTATGCACATTTTTTTGCAATCCGATTATTTCAAATTCCGTCAAGTCTATCTTAAAGAGCTTTTTATCCTGGCAGGCGGCATATAATATTGTACCGTTTACATATAGGCTTCTGATATTTTGTTTGCTTAATATTAACTTTTTCTCAATCGACATTGTGTCCCTGTCCAATAACAATAGCTGTCCGTTTACCGTCCCGCACAATAAATAATTATCGTATACTTTTAAACTCCACATACTCGCGTCGGAAACGGAATAATCCTTTAGCCGAAAGGATTTTTTGTCAACCGTTATAATCCTTCCGTTCCTGATAGAACAGTATATTTGCTTGTCATCTAAGGTCATTCCGCAGATATCCGAGCTTAAATCCTCTCCCAGCTTCCACTTGCCCACAATTTCAAAATCCTCTTCATTCAAAACATATAAAGTGCAGAAATCACTTATATAAATCCGATTTTCATCGGCAGCCAAAATCTTTGCCAATCCTTCTTTTTCAAAAATTTCTTTTTTGCATACGATTTTTCCGGACTCTTTCCCGATTTTGTAAACAGCTTTTTTGTCAAGACAATCAATGTAATGTTTTTTAATACAAAAGCCCAGCACTGCGCTTTCTGATTTTATTAGATGCTCCATGTGTACCCCTCCGAGAGATTCCTCCTCTGATAAATTCCGATTTGTGCTCCGTGATTTCTCAAATTCCAAGTCAAAACACGCAAACGCTCAGTAACGGACAGCCGCACGACAAATTGAAATCTGTGGGTGTCAAAAAATATTATTTTCCTTTTTTACTGGAACCCAGATTTCCACAATCGAATCGGCATTATCGCCGTTAAATCTTGCGTCATAGTGTTCGATACAATATGGCTTAACATTTCTTGCTTTGTAAAATCACCCTGCTCTCTGCTTTAACATAGCATTCAGCCGTTTAGCAGCCTTAATAAGTCCGAGACAGAAACGTACATTATCTGAAATAATTTCGTGTTTTATATGCTGTGCGGTATATAATTTGCTTTTATTAAATAACGGGAATTTCCGTCTATGATCCATTCGTGTATTCCGGTATCACCCGTACGAAACGCATATTCCGACTCTGTGGGCAATCTGAAAAAGGCACGGTATAACTGATTTATCATACCGCCGTGTGTAACAACAGCTATCGTACCGTCATTATTGTTTTCCGATATTAACTTTGACAGCATATACTCGGCTCTGTATCTGAATTCAAGCACACTCTCCTGCTCATAAACGGACAAATGCACCGGTACTTTGACCTGTGGGTATTTTTCTACCACAACGCTGTGCTTCAATCCCGCAAGTAACCCGTTGTTAAACTCCATTAAATATTCTTCGGGAATTAACGGTGCTCCGGTTTTTAAAGCCAGATGATGAGCCGTCTGCGCCGCCCTTTTAAGGGTACTGTGATAGATCTTAACGATCTCATAGTTTTGACTTACATATTCGCTCATTGCTTCCGCCTGACAGTGTCCGCGCTCGGTAAGCTCAAAATCGGCTCTGCCTTCATGTACATCAAGAATATCCGCCTCGCTTTCGCCGTGCCTTATTATCAATAGTTTCATAAAGCTGCTCCCTCCGATAAATTTCCATATGCCGCTATGTTTTTTACAGTTTTCCAATATCTGCACGATAAATCGGAATTTACAGAATTTTTGCCATATAATACTCGTCAACAAAAACTCCTTCAACAAGCATCGATCTTGCTCTTATTCCTTCAATTAGAAAACCGCTTTTTTCATATAAATGCCTTGCCGCTTCGTTGTGACATTCAACCGTAAGCTCCAAACGAACGATACCGTTTTCTTCAGCCCACTTATCCAAATTTTCAAAGAAAGCCGTACCGATACCTTTTCCGCTGTGAGCCTTTAATATGCCTATGACAATATACGCAGTATGAAAAATCCTATTAAATTTTCCTCTCTCCGCCCGTATATATCCTATGATTTTATTATTTTCCGACGCAATTTGCAGGAAATCGTTTCCGTTGATCACGTTCCTTTGAATATCGTCTCTCAATTCCTGAATATCGGTACATTGTTCTCTTTCATTCGGCTCGTACATCATATAATTTGTTTCAGCGTCAAGAGTATTCAGAAAGCTCCAAAAACCTTCAATATCTCCAATTTCCAAATTTTTAAATGTAACCATTAATCGGCACCTGCCCGCAATTCTTTTTCCAAAAACTGCTTTATGTACGGATTGTTTTTCTCGCTCAATGCAGGCTGAAACGCCATGTAACGGCATTTCTGATACTGCTCGCCGTCCAGCGCAAAGGTATATCCCATTACACATTTTGGATTACAGTCATTGGGATTGACAAGCCGTTTGCAGACAGACGCTTTCTTGATCTCTTTTTTTATCTTTTCGGGGAGCGTATCGAGAAAGCTCTGATATTCCTGTATATGTTCGGGATAAATGTGGAGTTTCATACCCGTTTTTCGGGATACAAATGTTGCTAAAGTCTTTTTGCTGCTGTTTAACACATAGGACACAACGTATCCGCTTTTTTGCAGTTTTATATCACATTTACAGCCGTTCTCTGTCAAATACTCGTTGATTTGACTTACAAAGCTGCGGAAACGCTCGTCAACTGTTTCCATAAACATATTAAATTTCTCGTCCATAAGTTCCTCCGTTATACTGATTCTCAATCATCTTGTAGACAAAATTTTACAGGGTCTGCAAGATGATTGAGAATTACACCCTAAATACTAATTTACGATCGACAGCAAAATTTGTCTGTACTTTGATCGGAAATTAGTATTAGTCCTTTTTCTTTTCAACGGGTATCCATACCTCATATTGTGCGTTCTGTGGGTCGGGATTTAAGTAAACCTCAATATCGGGAGCGTTGGCATATTCATATCCCGAGGTCGGAAGCCACTCTGTTATAATCCGCTGCTCCAATTCCTGTATTGACTGATTTGTACCCGTTCCGGAAAAGATCGCCCAAGTAGACGCGGGCACGGTATATTCTTCAAACTCACCGCTTGCTTTTGTACTGGAAACGGCAATAAAATATTTCCATTGTTCCTCATCATTGCAGGCACTTACGCCCAAAAGTCCCAATGGCGGCATATCCATCATTCCCGCCAATTTCTGTATTGTTCCGTTTACGGACGCTTCCTGCCACATCGCCGGCACAATCATAAAATTATTCTCGATTTTCTTATCGAGCGGTGCGGATAGGCCAATAATGCGGAATGCTTTTTTTGTTTCGATTTTATAATTCATTTCTGCTGCTCCTTTTACAGTGATTTTAAACACAATGGGGGAAAAAGATTTCACGGATACGCCCTCGTCTTTTACAGACGAGGGGGCCATACCGTGAAAGGATCTGAACGCCCTGTTAAATGCGGTCGGGGAATGATAGCCGTACTTCTCTGCAATGTCAATGATACGTTCATTCCCGCCCTGCAGGTCTACTGCAGCTAAAGACATTTTTCGTCTTCGGATATACTCTGCCAGAGTGATACCTGCCATATAAGTAAACATCCTCTGATAGTGATAGGCGGAGCAGCAGGCGATTCGTCCAAGCTGTTCATAGTCAATTTCGCCCGTCAAATGTTCCTCAATATAATTCATGCTTTGGTTTAATCTTTCAACCCATTCCATGAGATACCTCCTTATCCGCACATATTGTGCTTTATTGACATAAATTTGCCTTTTTATTATAAGACTTATTCTTAAATTTTTCCTCTCTATCCTTGCACAAAAAAGAGAGGCGGGTATTCGATTCTCTTTCCGCTTTATAACTTTTTATATTATACTGAAAAGCCTGAGGAATTTCAAGCAAATTTTCCGTTATATTAAAATATTTTTGCATTTGGCACAAAGCTTTTCATTTCCTCATTAAACCTTGAATCCGCCGTATCAAATTTAAAGATCTCCAGGGGATATTCGTTTATCCGTTCTTCCGGTGCGGCAAGACAGGTTCTAAAGCGCGAAATTACTTCCAACCCAATTCAACATCGTCAATGTAATATGCCGTAGTCGATTCAAATCCCGAATCGGTGCCGATAATAAGATACACTTCTCCGTTCTCATTCGCGGCGGCACTGACGGTCAGCTCATATACATTGAAGTCATAACCGTCGGGATTCATCTCGTCCTGCTTTGCCATATTACCGACAGCCTTCATATCCTTCCCGCTCTCGCCCTGATGCCCGCCATCTATATTGAGTCTGAAATATCCAATATCATCAACCGAGTTTTCCGGTTTTACAGCAGCAATGCCGCTTTTTATATAGACCGATTCTCCGGGGGAGCCGCCAACGCCAAACATACCTCCGGACACATTGGTAGCTATTTTAAACTTTATGCTGAATTCATAATTCTGACCGCCGACAAGTCCGTCTATTTTTTTGCAGTATCCCATAAAGAGATCGTCGCTGTGATTATTGCCGGAGATAAACAGCCCTTTGCCCGCTTCGGAGATCGGAATTTCGCAGTGCTCATGCTTGAATTCGTAGAATTCTTCCACACCCTCTGAATCCGGGTAATCGGAAAAGATCGGAACAAAGCCGCAGTCTTCGTCCTCAAAGTCGAATATCAAAGTCGAAGGCTTGTCGTTTTCGTCCCTGCCGTCGTCCTTTGCGGGTTCCGAGGGGGCGGAGATCCCGCTTTCGCTGTCCGATACGCTCTTCTGATCTGAACACCCGACAAAAGATGCGGTAAGCACCGCTCCGATCAAAAATAACAGAAAACCTTTTTTCATTTTGTATTCCTCCTTGTAATAGATATATTATTTTAGGTTTCTGTATATTAGATGCGGTTTTGTTTCCGTTTTGTTGGCAATTTGTCGGAAAAATTTAAAAAAATCACAAAAGCGGCTATCGATAACAACAGCAATGCTCCGAATATGATCAGCCACGGCGATATTCCTACGGGTTCAGGGTCAAATTCCATGGCGTCCATTTGACCGTCTTCCGGTGTAATTGAAATATGTTTGACGAGATTATATGCAAAGCCGGCTCCGAAAAAGAGAATAAAGCCTGCGATCGCACCAAGCACGCGGCGCAGTTTTTTGACAGACATATTGTATATCCATTGGACCGTTCCGATGGGCATTGACAGGACCTTTGCGATTTCTTTGTGCGTCATGCCGCCAAGCACTTTCATAGAGACTATTTGTTTTTGCTTATTGTTAAGAGACGCTGTCATAGAATTAAACGAGTCCATATCAACAAAATCCTCGATCTCAAGGTCTTGCTCGGGAAGCTCCTGCGCCTCATCGAGAGGTACGGTCTGCTTTTCCCTGCGGAGATACATGAGCGCTTCGTTTTTTACGACCGTATGAAGCCATGCCGCCTCATGATCGTTCGGAAACAGCCGCTCATCCATTGTATATAACCGCAGCATTACGTTTTGGATAACATCATAGCAATCGCTTTCTTTATTAAGTACGGAGTAAGCGATACCGAACATAAAACGGAAATATTTATTATAAAGAATATCGAAGCCCTCCGATTTATGCTGTTTTATAAGCATTAGCGTATTTTTTACTTCCTTTTGATCCATGTTTATACACCTCCTTATATCTATAATTGCCTAGCCTTGAGCAAAACTCATAAAGGTAGATTAGGTAAACCACGCAGGAAAACAAGTGCTTGGTATAAAGAGGGAAAGCCCTCTCTTGCAGGGCTTTCCCTCTTGTTCGCGTCCTTTTCGGAGCGACCTTCGGCTAAGGGCTTCCGCTGACTGCGGGCAGCGGCCAAAGCGAGTTTGGCGCTCAGCGAGAAACTCTTAGGCTTCTGCTCCGTGGAAATCCACTACCCTTTGAAGAAGGGCAAGAGACCGACGCTTAGCACCGGTCTCCGGACGGAAACTTCAATTATTTTACAAAAGTTTTAGAGATAACAAAGTATCGGCTTTACAATAAAAGCTTAAGTTTTGTACTGCACATGTTTTTTTAATTTTACCTTATTTATAAATCGTGCGATTTGATAAACAATTTTCACTGTTTTACAAAGTGTAAAATCTTTGATGTAAAATCTCCGTCAAGCTTCAGAAATATTCCCATATTCATAAGCGCGTTACCGCTGTGCACTTCGCCTGTTTCCGTATTTTTATAACAAGCGTCGGGGTCAAGTCCCTTCAGCTTGATTCGTCTGCTGCGGTAATTGGGTCTGCCAAGCACCTGAACAAATGTAAACACCGCCTCGGATTTGTCCTTTGCAACAAACATCCACGCGTCCCACATATTATCCTCAAAAACATTGCCTATGCGGTATTGATCGCCTGTACGGACAATAGGATTGTACTTGTTGAACTGTTCGATCTGACGGGGAATTGCTTCTCTGTCCTCCTGCGGAATCCTTGTTACATCAAGCTCGTAACCGAAGGTTCCCACCATTGCAACATTGCCTCTTGTTGCGAACGGTGTGGAACGTCCTACCGTGTGGTTGGGGCAGTCCGAAACGTGTGCGCCCATAGCCGAGGCAGGGTAACATATAGATGTACCATGCTGGATCTTAAGGCGTTCGATAGCATCGGTATCATCGGAGCACCAAATTTGCGGCGAGTAATAGAGCATGCCCGGATCAAACCTTGCGCCGCCGCCTGAGCAATTTTCCAAAAGAATATGCGGGTAGTCGTTTGTAAGTCTGTTCATCAGGTCATAAACTCCGAGAACGTATCTATGCCAAAGCTCACGCTGACGATCTTTAGGCAGTGATGTCGATCCGACCTCCGTTAACTGACGGTTCATATCCCACTTGATGTATTCAATATTAGCGCTGTCGAGGATATTTTTCATCATTCCGTAAATACAGTCACGAACCTCCTTGTTGGAGTAATCGAGAACGTATTGTTCACGGGACATGGTCATCTCTCTGCCTTGGATCTGGATCGCCCATTCGGGATGCTTCTTATACAGCTCACTGTCAGGCGAGATCATCTCGGGTTCGAACCATATCCCGAATTTCATGCCAAGCTTGTTTACCTCATCAACAAGGTACTTCAAACCGCCTTTAAGCTTTTTTTCATAGACAAACCAATCGCCCAGCGAGCTGTTGTCGGAATCTCTGTGACCGAACCAGCCGTCGTCCATAACAAGCATCTCAATGCCAAGCTTTGAAGCTTCCTTTGCTATATCAATAAGCTTATCGGTATCAAAGCCAAAATATGTTGCCTCCCAGTTGTTGATAAGTATGGGACGGCGCTTGTCTTTGTACTCGCCTCGGATAAGATGCTTACGGTACAGGTCATGGAAGGTGCGGGACATCTTGCCGATACCCTCATCGGAATAAACCATTACCACCTCGGGGGCGACAAATTCCTCGCCTTCCTCAAGAAGCCAGTTAAAGTCAAAATGGTTTATTCCCATCACCGCTCTTGTATACTTGTTCTGAGTGACCTCAGCCTGTGCGAAAAAGTTTCCGCTGTAAACAAAATTAAAGCCGTAGGCCTCACCCGTATCCTCGTCCGCATTATGAGAAACAAGCGCCATAAACGGGTTATTCTGATGTGAGGATTCGCCCTTTATCGAGTCAACGCCCTGCTTGCCGTGGTGCAGTTCGGAGCGCTCGATAATACGCTCTCTTGCCCAGCTGCCGTTGAGGGTGATAAAATCGTAGC
>JAAVIG010000124.1 GCA_014796735.1 Oscillospiraceae bacterium | reverse complement strand
TTAACAGTTGCACTAATTCCATTTCTTTTTCCGTTAAAATGTTTTTGCTTGTTCTCATGTCAATACTTCCTTTCTTTTTGGATATTATTGACATTTACACGGTTTGTTATTCAGACTCGATTGTTGAAATCTTATCCTGTCCTTATTTGTTGGAATACCGTCAGCAACCTTTTTCCAATTACCATTTTGAAATACTTCATATTCCTCAAAAGCACAAGGTATTCCGTTTGCTGTAGTCATATCGCAACTGTCCATAAGTTGAAAGTGTAAATGCGGGGCAAAAGAATTACCAGAATGACCTACTTTTCCAATAATATCACCTTTCGCCACATTTTCACCAACAGAAACTTGAATAGAGCCTGTTTGAAGATGACAAAGTGCAGCATATACATTTTCACTATATTTAATAATCACATAGTTTCCAGCGACTGATTTAATATCGTCCTTTTCCGGGTCAAAATAGTGGGCATTTTTATATGCGTTAGACATATCAGCAAGCAAATTTGTTTTTGCGTGTTCAGCATAACCGTCCTCAGCGGCAACAACAATACCGTCACAAGGAGAATAGACTTGTTGTCCCCAACAATAATAATCGCTCAATTTGACACCCGAAAAAAGATATTGCATTACGCCAACACGATAAGCAGGAGTACCCATGCGGTTCCAGTCCACTTGAATAAAATCATATGCGTATCTTGTTCCTAATTGATTTGTGCCATGACTTGGTACTTTTGTTCCCGGCGTATTAGGAGAAAGCCATTCTCCACGCAATGGAAACTCAACAATAATCGGCTCATACATTTCAAGCATAGCGTTTCTCCTATCAAACCATTTTTACACAATTAATTATATTCAAATGAAGATTGGGGCAAGGTTCATGAATTTTTATAACATAACTCTTTATTTTGAAGATAATGATTTACATGGTTCGTTATTCATACTCTAATTTTAAGGTCACCAAATTGGTGACCTTAAAAGAGAAGATTTTCTACAAACTTCGTATTTTTAAAGTATTGTGATGTCAAATTAATTTTGAAAGAAATTATGTGTCTTTAGTATCAGTTGCCATAATTCTTTTTATAATCATCTGAAGTTTTGAACTTGAAAACACAGAAGATACAATTTTAATTAATTCTTCATCACTCTGTATGTCTGTCGGGGAACTAAGCAACTTCTCTTTTCTTATTCCTTCATCGATTTCAATTTGAATAGGATAAATTGGTCTGTATTTCAAAGTAAATATTCTGAATTTATATGTTTCATCGTAAATTTCGAATTTATAGTTATTGAAGTTATAGAATTCATTAATGTCTTTCTTGCCCTTCATTTCTTCTTCAACAACCTCTTTTTTGCTACCACTGGCAATAGCTGATAGAGCACCACCTAATATTTCAGTTGTAGAAACTGCATAATCAATTTTTGAAAATGTTGCTTTGATTTTTCCATTTGTTTTTTTAGACAGCAATCTAGCTTGTTCTCTTAAAATTTCGATTGCATGATTCTCTGGAATTTTACCTTCAAAACGTTCTAAATCTGGCCATAAATCAGACATTCCCGCTTCTCCTTTCAATTTTAACAATTAATGGCAAATGGTCGCTTATTTTTTTGTTAGGTGCAATATCTTTAAGCAATCTTTTGTTTTTAATCGTTTTACAATAAAAAACATTTTCTAACTTATTAACTAATGGTTTTCGTAAAAGCACTTGATCATAACAATACCAATATAAAGCCTTTATGCCATTAGAATAATAAAAAGAACCGTAATTCAAATTTTCTTCAGAAATATAATTCAACATTGGGTTATAGAATCGTCTGTATTTTCTATGATCAATAGTCACGTACTCTGTTTTTAAAATTAATTCTTTAAAAAGAACTGCGTTAAATGCATCTTTTTGAATGAATTCATTATCAAATGGACTAGAATTAAAGTCACCAATTACTATAGTGTTAGAGTGTTTAAGTATTTTTTCTTGTTCGCTTATGTCGCTTACTAAATCACGTATAACAATTTTCCTGCGGTCTTCATCTGAATATATGTTATCTTGTAAATGTATTCCAACAATAATGAATTGTTCAGTGTCACTTTTAAGAGAGTAAATTATATATCTACTTTGTTCTCTTCTAACTTTAATGTCAAAATGAGATTTTGCAATCAAAATTATTTTATCACAAACTCCCATTCCTTCATAAGAGAGATACTTCCCATTAAGCTTTGCTATTATTGACTCAACACTATTTCTTTTATATTCTGAAAAAACACCTATATCAATATCATGCTCTTCAATAATATCTGATATATAATTTTCAATACTATTTTTGGCTAGATTCCAAAATAACAGATTAATAAAAATCACTTCCTCCAAGAGTATACAAATACACTTGATTCAAAACTATACCAAACATTAATATTTAACAAAATCCCCTATGGCAAAGCCAAATGGGATTTATATTGTTTGGTGCGGATGAAGGGACTTGAACCCATACCCCCTTGCGAGGACTGGCACCTGAGGGCGGCGTCACGACAGTGCATTTATTTTATCAATCCCTAATTTAAATTTTATTGTTAGCCAAAACTATAGAGGTTGCGAATAATAACGTTATTAGCAAAAAGTCTTGACAAAAAAAACAATCTTATTTATAATTATGATATAACTTTAATGATTGTATAAGTTATTGGAAAATGACAATTAAAGTATAATACAGCAGAATTATGATACAGAGGTAAATTATATGAAAATGCCCAAAATGATCTTGTTTGATTATGGTCAAACACTTATTGCAGAACAAAAATTTGATGGAGTAAAGGGAACAGAGGCTGTTTTACAGTATGCTACAAAAAATAAATATAATTTATCGGCAGAGCAGGTGCAGGCTAAAGCAAATGAAATCAATAGGGAGTTTGGAAGATTTGACCCCGAGAAAAGACATTTGTTTCAGATAGAAATACCCAATACGATGTTCACACCGTATCTTTATGAATCACAGGGAATTGAGATTGCATTGAGTAATTCTGAAATTGATAAAGTGTTTTGGAATGCCGCAGCACCGGGAATACCTACGGAGGGTATAGAAGATTTTTTGGAATATTTGAATAATAAAGGTATTCGCACAGGTGTAATCAGCAATATATCCTATAATCCGTCCGTTGTTAAAGAACGTATTGACAGAATGCTTCCGAAAAACACTTTTGAATTTATTATTACATCAAGTAATTTTATATTCCGAAAGCCAAATAAAAGAATATTTGACTTGGCTTTGGAAAAAGCCGAATTGCAGGCAAATGAGGTTTGGTATATCGGCGATCAGTATGAATGTGATGTAAAGGGTTCATTAAATGCAGGAATGCTGCCGGTATGGTACATAGGGGCTATTGATCTGCCGTATACAGAAGATAAAAATATTTTAACAATAACCGAGTGGGATGAATTGAGGCTGCTGTTGGGAGAATAACCGAGATTTCTATAACTGCAGAGAATAGTTATTTTATCCAATAATCACGTTCCGCAAATAATCCCCATTTTTCATATCCGGCAGTTTTTAATTCATTAAGATGAGAATAATCATTTAGTCTGACTAATTGATATGTATGACTTTCTTTGTCTCTAAAAAGTTCTGTCAGCGAGGTATTTTCCGTCCAATTCAAAAAATTTACATCTTCATCGGGACGGTTTAATAAAGTGTTTGTCAATATTCTTAATGTAATGCCGTGTGAAACGATGATCACGTTTTTTTCATTGTCCTCTTTTTCCAAACATGTTTCTGCGAACATTTTGCATCGATTTTTTACATCATTATAAGATTCTCCGCCGGGAGCCAGCAGCAGTGACAGTTTTTTATCCAAATCAATTTCGGGATATTTCTGTTTCCGTTCCTCCCATGTCATTCCCTCAAGTGACCCTAAATCCATTTCCTTTAAGAGATCGGTTTCTGTGATCTCGGTGTTTTCCCGCCCGATGCTGCGTAAGATCTCTGTGAGCGTCTGCCCGGCTCTGGCAAGCGGACTGCAATAGGCAGAGAGCGGTGTCTTATTCAATTCCGAACAAATCTTTTTCCCTAACCTCTGTGCTTGGGCAATTCCTTTTTCTGTCAGCTCAAAGTCTGTTGTGGATATTATTTTCCCTTTTATGTTTCCATAGCTTTCAGCATGGCGTATTAAATAAAGATTCATTTCCGATCTCCATTAAAATTGGCTATTTTTTGTAAACTGATAAATTTACTTATTTTAACAACACACTCTTAGAACTTGTTCTCATAGGAGAGGTGTGCGGATTTTCGAGCACAATTTTGTCGATGGCAAGGCGAATTTTCGCAGGCGGGCTGTCGCCCGTCAAGAAAATTCAACGCAGTCCAGCGGCAAAATTTGCCGAAAAGACGCGCGCCTATCCTATGAGAACATGTTCTTAATAATTTGAGGAAGGATCTCGTTTCTGACAAATATGCGATACTCCTGTTCTTCCTTGCTGCCATAGCTTGACATCAAAGATTTGCGGGCAATAGAATTATCCGATACCTGCAATAATGCCGCAATAGATATGTTCATCGTTTTTGCAGCTTTAAATGCAGCTGCGCTTTCCATATCTATACTGTTATAGCCCATTTTGACAATATTATCTAAATGATTGTATTGAGCTGCTATTGTATCGGTACAAAGAGTTTTGCCCGAATGCCATTTGACGCTGTTTTTATCACATATTTCTTTGGTTTCATTTACAAGCTGCTTAAACAGACCGATGTTCGGATACTGTTTTTCACCAAAAGTGTCATCAAGCAAATTGTCTGAAAGAAATCTGCTTGCACCGTCTCCGGAAGCGGAATATTCCGGTATCACAATATCTCCTATACCGATTTCGGGAGATAAACCGCCAACCGAGCTCACAAATAAAATTTTTCTGCATTTTGTTAAACCTAAAAGTAATAATGCGTCTAACATCACGGGAGCGCCAAAGCCGGTGTTTATATATGAAATATCAATATTACTGCACTTTATATTCCATATTTTATATCCAAATAAGGGGCTTGATCGAACGATCTGAGTAATATTATCTGCATTAAACAGCCTTTCGGGCGGCCACCCGGGAGAAACAATAACATTTTCATTTATATTATCTGCGGACAACCCTAAAGTGTTAAGACATATTTCTTTGGCAGATGCGCCAAATGAAGTCATACCCGACAATATGCTGTTGTGATCCATAAAGTTTTCTCCGATAAATTATTGGTTGATATTTGTCATGTGTCAATTATTCCCATTCAATCCAATATCGCCTATAGTTTTTTCCTAAGCTTTTGTCATAATAGTCATTTTCATATTTTCCGCTATTGGATTCTATAACCTTTACCGAACCGATATTGTCATTTCTGCAAGTCACTAAAACTTTTTTAAGCCCCATATCTTTTGCTTTTTCCAATGCAAGTTTCAATAGTATCTTTCCATATCCCATTTTTCTTTTACTTGGTCTGACTAAATAACCGATATTTCCTCCATGATCGATTAACGAACCCTTTAATACATGTCTCAGAACAAAACCGCCTATCAGTGTTTCATTATCGAATACGCCAAAAGTTGTTTGAGGCGAACAGTTGGGGCTTATCTGTTCCTGATGCTTCCATTTTTCTAATTTCTTTAGGAACAGATCATAATCTTCAATGCTCCTTATAATATCCAAACCTTCAAAATCCGCATTGTATTCACTTATTTCATTGACCATATCAAGTAATTGCTCTTTATCTTGTTCAGTAAATTCTTTCGCAATTATCATAGAAATACCTCCTGATCATTAAAGCAATAAATCAGACTCTCCAGTTATTGGTCATTTTTATAAATCCAAAACAGAAAAAATCTCACTTAAAGATCCAAATGTATGATCTTGTCCAAAGTCCTTTATTTCTTTACTTCTGTTAATAAGAGCAGAAGCAATTCCAAGTTTTTTAGCACCGATAATGTCCTTTTCTTCATCGCCGATAAATATCATGTCATCAGGACAAATCGCCAGAGAATCAAGCAGTTTCAAATATCCTGCCGAGTTTGGTTTTCTAAAACCAACATCGACAGAGGTGATAGCAATATCAATGAAATCGGATAGAACGGAAATATCCTCTAAAGAAAATTCATTATCCATTCCATAGGCAACATCTGTTAAAATTCCTATTTTTATCCCATGCTGTTTTAGTTTTTTCATTGTGTCAATGGTTTCAGGATATGGCTCGGCATCGGCTTTGAAAAAAGAATAAAAACCGTATTTAAAATTATACAGATCCGTCTGTATCCCCCACCGGGTTAATATTTCATTAAAGATATTATCGGAAGTAGTTTCCCATTCCCGATAGTTCACTCTGGTGTTATACTTTAAAAGAACTTCTGTTGCCGATAAGATCATATCCTCCGATAAAGCAACACCGGAAGCAGCGGCAGCATGTTCCAGCCCCGAACGATAAAGTCCCTGCCAGTTTAGCGGATTTTTATATTTAATAAGGGTATGTCCCACATCAAAACCAACAGCCTTTATTCCTTTTATCTTTTTTTCAAATAGCATTTTTAACATTTCCTCCTCTGTTTCCTGTGCGATCATTATAGAAATATCTTCTAAGTAAATGAATACTCACAATCTGCCTGCCCTTTTCGGTATGTGCATTCGATTATTTCGGCAGGTCGCATTTTTTCAATATATGTCAGACAACGAAAAGCCATTCCGTGACCCACAAAAATAACCTTGTCACGATCTGCGTACTTATCTGCCGCACGTCCCATTCTCTCCCTCATGCTGCTAAGTGATTCCCATCTGCGTTTTTCACCGATAGGATACTCGCCTTTGAATTTTGTAAATTCTCTCGCCAGCGCAAAGCTTTCCTCTGATGTTTCATATAAATTATCCTGATCGGGTATCCATTCATGCAGATCGATATCTACCTCAACATGTATCCCTGTTTCTCTTGAAATTATTTGGGCGGTCTGCATTGCCCTTGTGTAGGGAGATGATACAATGATCTCGGCACTTTTAAGGCGAATATCTTTTGCTGTAATTTCGGCCTGTTCTATTCCTTTTTCAGATAAAGGAGCGAAATCTCTCCCAAATCCCCAAAATCCTTTTTCGAGCATATTGTCCTAAATCGGCTCTCCATGCCTGATGAGATAAAATAATGCCATAATGGAAGATCCTCCTTATACTTGTCCTTTTAAAAAAGTATTATACTAATCCCTTTTTAAACTGCCGAGTTGTAAACAGTTTAAAAAGGGATTACACCCTAAACACTAATCCAACAGTTTTAAAAGGGATTAGTATTACACATAGAAACTTGCTGCTCGTATAACACTCGGTAACATGTTCAATGCCTTTTTCTTGCTTTGATAACAAAAGAGTGATTGATCAGTGCGGCTCTGTGTGCAGAATAATATCTCTCGGAATATTCTGCGTTTCTGTCATAATGAGCTGATGATTCCACAAATTTTTCTATTTCCATACCGTTATTGATCAGTGCATTGATATAGGAGGATATTTTCCAATTCCGCAAATTCATTTCCATGCCAAATTTCTTGATGCGGATCATTTGTTCTTCTTCATAGGATCGGCTCAATACATACTGACCGTTTTGACTTTCCAAACAAGGAAGCAACGGGTTATCCCATGAAAAAATAAAAATCCCGTTTGCTTTCAGGTATCTTGAAACTAAAGAAAATACTTTGTTGATGTCCTGAGACCAGCCAATTCCGTATATGGAATATACATAGTCAAAATGGTGAAACGGGATCCCCGGGTTTATTTCCATAGGGGAAATAAATAACTTTGCATTTATATGCTTATCCGCAAATTTCTTTTTTGCGTCTGCAATTTGTATTTCTGAGATATCCAAACCATACAATTCCTTTGCCCCTTGTTCCGCCTGGTATAATAAAGATCTGCCATTTCCGCAGGCAAGCTCCAATACCGCTTTATCTTTCATATTACCAAATAATTTTAATTCATCTTCACAAGGCGTATATGGACCGTAATTAGGCAGAATGGTCCCGTTCCAATCCTTTGAGATACTCTGATCCCACCCTGTCCTGTTTTCTTCCAAATAGCCTCTTTCCGCATTTGTTAATGTTTCGTTAAAATCTTCTACATTTCCTTGAAATAAAGTATCTATGGTTACATGAAAAAAGTCGGCGATCTCAGGGAGTTTTTCAATGTCCGGATATGATCTTCCTGTTTCCCATTTACTGATGGTCTGGCAAGATACGCTTAATTTTTCGGACATTTCTTTTTGACTGATCCTGTTTATTGTTCTTAATTTTTTGATCGTTCTGCCTATGGACATCATGCAGTACCCCCTTTGTATTTCTATCACTATGATAGCATAACTTGGGAACAAAATCAACCAACAGTTTGGCAACATGAAATCAACTGTTTATATCAATCCCTTTTTAAACTATGGAAAAATTCATAGTTTAAAAAGGGTTGCACCCTAAACACTAATCCAACAGTTTTAAAAAGGATTAGTATTAGATACTGTCAAAGGAAATGAGGTCAGAGCCGTTACTTTACTTTTTTTGTGCAACGATTTTATTGACTGCATGAAGATGCTTAGGCACACCGGGATGTTCGTCTTCAAAAGTATAGGATTGAAAACTCAATATCTCCCAATCGTTATACAGTTCATTGAATTCTCCGTCATATGCCAATCCAACGGCAAAAGGCGCAATATCGGGAGAAGCGGGAACTTTGTCGGTGAAAATATGCATGATATGAATACCGCCGATATTCGTGTTTTCTTTGGCATTAGCAATAAATTGCCGCCACACGCTTTTTTCCAAAAAACATAAGGTTGCAAATGACATTACCAGATCGTATTTTTTCTCAAATTCATAATTTGCCAAATCCCTTACAAACGCATTTATATTAACATTGTTAAATTCGCAAAGCTTTTTCAGTTTGGCAATACCGGCTTCTGAAATATCAAAAGCGTCGATATTATGAAAGCCCTGTTTAGCAAGGTACAAAACATTTTGCCCTTCGCCGCAGCCTGCTTCAAGAACAGCGGCATGCTTGCTGAGGAGATGTTCATACTCTTTCAGTGTATTGTTTGGTTCGATAGGGAAGGCCATAATATCATCGTTTTGATATGCTTCTTCCCAGAACGGAATCATTTTTTTCATATTGTTGCCTCCTACAAAATTGATTATTTTATTATAGTCTTTGTGTTTATTTTTGTCAAGTGAATAGTCATAAATATTTATAAATAATTCGTTTCAAATTCGGAAAAACACATTGATATTTTTTAAACCAAAAATCGAATGAAAATATAGTGTAATTTTGTAATATCGTTCGATTTATATTGACAAATTGCAAAAAATCGAATATAATATATTTAAATAGAAAAAGGAGGACACTTCAATGATCGTAACAGCTACCGAGTTTAAAACAAACTTTGGAAAATATCTTGAGCTTATAGCCAAAGAAGATATTTTTATTACCAAAAATGGAAAAACCGTAGCAAAGGTTGTAAATCCACAGGTTTCTGCGGTCGACTCTCTTCGTGGACTGCTGAAAAACGCCCCTCAGGATTTAGACCTTGACTCACTTAGAGAGGAGCGCATTTTGAGATATGAAGGTAATGATTGACACCAATGTTATCCTTGACGTTTTGCTTGAAAGGGAAAACTTTGTAGAGGAGTCATACAAAATTTTGTCTATGTGTGAAGAACATCGCATTAACGGATTTGTTTCGGCATCGTCTGTAACAGATATTTTTTATCTTGTAAGAAAATATACTCACAGCACCGAGCTTGCATATAACGCTGTCGGAAAACTGCTTGAAATTGTTAAAGTATGTGATGTGACCAATAATGATGTCCTTACTGCTTTTCAGAAAAAGGCAAAGGACTTTGAGGACTGCCTTATTTCAGTCTGCGCAAATTCTAATAACTGTAATTATATTATCACACGCAATAAAAAAGACTTTGAAAATTTTGGAATAGAGGTTCTTTCTCCAACGGAGTTTTTAGATATGTCTATGTAGTTGTCATATAAGAAATATTGGCGACTTTTGAAAATTACCGAATGATATTATAGATTTTTATACAACTGCACAAAAATTAAAAATTCTTTTCACGGATGGAATATTTTGTTTTCCTTATGTCGGTAGTATATAGAGGACAAAATCCCCGCCTTAACCGGTTGGGATTTTTTCTTATGCAAATAACCTTACAAGGAGGACAATTTTATTGGACGAACTAAATCGGAACAAGTGACAGCAGTGACGGCTGAAAATTAAATTAGGTACAGTAGCCGAGATGGAACAAGCGGTAAGCGAGAGCTTAATTGATGTGGTGCTTGTAAAAGATTTATCCCGATTGGGTAGGCACAGAACACAAACTGCTCTATTTATTGACCACCTGCGGGAAAACAATGTCAAGGTGATTTCAGTCACAGAGGGCATTGATACTACCAATGAAAACGACGATTTACTAATAGGCTTCAAGCAGATATTCAACGACTTTTATGCTAAGGATATAAGCCGAAAGGTCAAAGCGGGAATCAGACAAAAGCAGAAAAATAATGGGCTTGTTCTGTCACTTCCCATGGGATATTACCTTGATAAGAATACGGGAACAGTAGAAATCGATAAAGAAACTTCCGAATATGTTCAAGAGGTATTCAGACTTTATGTTGAAGGATATGGACTTACTACGATAGCCCGACTAATGAATGAGAGAGGAATACGCTCTCCCGAATACTACCAAAACAGAAAGCTTGCCGACTGGAAACCAAGCATTTCTAAAAAATATTTGTGGGTTCAAACGGCAGTAAAACGACTGCTTTGCAACGAATTGTACATCGGAACGTTGGTAAATCATAAGACCGTTACCAGTAAAATTTATAAAACAAAAACCTTTATCCCAATCGAAGAACAATACAGACACGAGAATTTTTGCGAGCCAATCATAGACCTACACACATGGGAACAGGCTCAATTTTTACTCAAGCAGCGCTCAAAAATCAATCCAAGATCAAACGGTGGGAGAAAGCTACATAGGTACTCAGGACTGATAAAATGTGCCGAATGCGGCTCACATCTCATAGCCAAAATCAGAAAGTGGCAGGGAAGGGAATATGTTGAATATACCTGCAACAGCAACCACCGTTACGGAAAACAATACTGCACTCCTCACCGCATTAGGGAAAGTCAGCTTGACAGATTGATATACGATGAAGTGCAAAGTTTACGTGAGAGGATAGTTTCAGAGAGTGAAAAGTACGATAGCATAGTCAAAGAATGGATAAAACGTAAACCTGCCTATGAAATGAAAACACAGCAGTATAATGAAAAAATCCTCGCACTGAAACAACAGATCGAGGATTTGATAATGGAGCGAATTACCGACAAATCACGCTCGGAATTTTACAACAGTATGATTGAAAAACGTGAAAGGGAAATAGAGTTACTGGAAAATAAAATCTCTGAATGTCATGAATATGACAAGGTGTGTAAGCAACGACAGGAGCTTTTAAAAAGCACTTCAATGCTGCTTGATGAGGTGCTTTCGCAAGGCGAAATATCCGATGCAAACCTGCGAATGCTAGTAAAATCGGTAACCATTCATCAGAATGAGGATAAGTCGATTGATGTGCATTTTGAAATGAATGGGGATTTTGTGGGGAGCACTACTATAATGTGGGAGCCGGAGTTTGAAGCGGTGCGGTAAATTGTACTTCCATAATTTTAAGGTCACTGGATGGGTGACCTTAAATTTTATAATATTTACATTTACACGCATTTACACGGTTCGTTATTCAGACTATATTCCTTATCATTAATGTTAATAAAAACTTTAATTAGAAAAATGGATTTGCCTTTTTAAATGTGATCTATATTTATAATTTCCTCCAAAAGTTTAAAAATAGCTTCAATCAATTTTTTTGAATCTATTAGAGAGTTCGAATCATAATACAAATAAAAATAATGAGCCGTGCTTCGCTGAGTTATTTTAT
>JAAVIG010000123.1 GCA_014796735.1 Oscillospiraceae bacterium | reverse complement strand
TACCAGTTGATAGAGCTAAAAGGAAAATTGAGCGCGTATAATAATATTGACACAGACAATGATACATTGACAGACTGGGAAGAGGTCGGTGTTGAGCATTGGATAGAAAACGGCTTGATCACTTATGATGTAAGCGGAAATATTGTGCTTACGACAATTGAGAATGTATGAGCTTTGCCGAGTGTTCATAGCTTGAATTGAATGAAAGACACATAAAAGGAAATAAAGAGGATGAATCACAGCAACCGGAGAATATGGAAATAGACGTTAATTATTAAAAACATTTATTCCTCTTAAAAACTATACCCTAAGCACTGCTTTTTGACCGACAAGTAATTTGGTTACTTGTCGGTCAAAAGTAATTTCGGAATAAAATTAGAAAAAAGCTTATGACACAGATTCCTAAAACTCTGACATGGACAGTGATGAGCTTTCTGTCAATAAATACAATAACGATTTGTTAAAGGCGGACAGCTACGGTGGAGGCGAAGTTGATAAAGTAAAGCTGTATATGATATAAATGACGAATATATTTCCAACGACGGCAGCGAATACGCGGAAAATCGCCTTGACTTGCAGTAGATAAAGAGATATAATAGAAGTTGGCGATAGCGGTTTTATTGTAGGTACAAATCCAGCCAAGAATAAGTAAGGTATAAGAAATGAAAAAACTTGAATTATCATTTGACTATGGAACTTATTTCATCTGGTTGTATGAAAACGGTGAATTAATTGAACCCGTAGGAATAAGCAGTAATGGATATTTTTATTGTGAGGGGTTTAATGAGTTGCGAAAATATCCCGAAAAACGATTAATAGGTCAAACCGAACTTGAAAGTAAAGTTAATTTCATCAACGAGGAATATTCCAAACTGTTTATTAACAACGAATATGAATTCTCTTATAAAGGTTATGACAGCGAAGAGAACGAGAGAAGGTTTTATGATGCAGTAAAATTTGTATATGAAAAATTGTGCGAACTATTGGAAGACGAATATGAAATAATAAACAATACGAGTGCAAATTACAGGTAATTTTTGTTATAATGAGGCGGTTCACAATAATGTATCAAAAAATAAGTGATTATCATGATTTTTTCTTGGCACCTTATCCAAACGAAACAGAAAAATCGGTTTTGGAAGAGTTAAGCATTTGGATCGAAAATTGTTTTGGAACAAAGGTAAAGAAGATAGCATTCCTTGAAGGTCCTATATGTATGGGGACCCCAATTAAAAGACTTGAAGTGTACCTTTATAATTACCATAATGATTATAAAAAGCTTGTGCCGGATGATGGTAAATTTTACCTTCCTGAAGCGAATATGAATAAAAAAATCATTTTTAATGCCGCACTGGAAATAATACGTAAACAGAAAGCTGAAAACTATTTTTCCAATCTTCAAGTTGTATCACTACAATGCTTTGAAAGCAAAGAGATCATGGAGATTGCTAAGAAAATGTATCGTGAAGAATTTGATGAGATACAATCTTTTCTTTTGGGTGACGGTGTTGAAAAGGTCTGGGTGGCGTCGCCTTTTGACATTATGATGATCTTTTTTAAATGCTTAGAGGATTCTTACACATTCCACAATTCGGAAAAGCGTTTAAAACTTGATCAGATGCTTTATAAAATGGCAAAATCTCGTGATATGTTTGGATTTATTACTTTAAATTTAATCAAAAAAAATAGTTTTTATGCCTATACAAATATAAAGAATTTTGCGCCAAATTGCGATTTTTCTCATTATGATCTTTATTAATGTCAGAATATATATTCTCTTATAAAAATATTGTATACTCAATAAGTGTTCATGAATAATTTGAACTTTCAATATAAAACTTTGCAGATGACTAATATTTGCACCATGCAAAAATTGCTGTGAAACATTTAAATCAATATTTTGAGAATAGGAGAACCCTATATGACAAGGTATGAATTCATAAACTATGCTATTACAAACAATTCGCTCAAAAAATCTACATTAAAAACATTTTTCCCTTTTGATAGAAAAAAAATAGAAGCAGAAATTCAAAAAAAATACAATAGTGAGTTCAATTCGAAAAATATTCTGGATTTCTTTGAAAATATTGGTATTGTTAAATTTAAACGTAAGGAATCCGTTTCCGGTGATATTTTAAAAATAGAATTGAGATGGCTTGCATATATACCTATGGGACGATATAGGCAAAGTTGTGAATCGTATCGGATATATCGAAAATTGCTCCGGAATAATTAAAGTGCTTTATATGTCTGAGGACAGTAAATTTTACGATCATGAGCATAATTTACTTGCAAAAAATGAGGAACAATTTTTTGACTATCTCACGTCTGCGGAATTTGACTTTCATCCGGTTATTAAAAAACGAGTTTTTGATGTTTTATATGAATCGGGTTGGTACGAAGGTAGGAACATTGATGTGATAGAATTCAGCAAAGAAATGAAACAACTTGGTATTTTACTTTCACAAGAACAATTAGTTTTTCTAAGCGAATTTAGTAATATAAGATTTAGTTTTGAATCTGAATTTTGTCATTTCTATTCGTTAGAGCAAATTTTATCAAAAAATAAACTTAAATCAACTTTATTAGCCACATCTGTTGATAAGACAACGGAACAAAATGTATTAGAAATCGGTGAAACTTTTAGCGGACCATTTCATATAGACTCAAAAGGAATACTTCGATTTATGGGAGTCCACATGATGGGTAGAACTGCATTCGAATGTGTAAATCATTTGGTAAAGGATGTTTTTGAATGGGATACAGAACCAGATGAGTCAGAAAAAATGATATAGAGACCTTTCAAACTTATTGATCTATATTTTATGTTTATCGTTTTGTTTTATCCGAATAGTCGATGTTTAAAGCACACTGTCAAAATTCTGAATCCGCAACATTTAACTTTAATATATACACTAATAATACGCTTAGTAATAAGAAATTTTTGCATCTTTTTTTCTAAATTTTTTTCATACAAATGGTGTAAAATGTATGATAGTAAAATTGTGTTTGAGCCTATTATAAAAGTATCTGAAAGGAATAGCACAATTTGAGTTTTGCGGAATCAGGAAAATTATAAAAATAGTTAAGGGGATGCCTATATGTATAAATTATTATCTATAGAAGAAGATTATATGTTTACGAGATATGTCGAGCTGAAAAATTGTGAAACAGGAAAAGTTGAACAGTGTTTTGATGATTCAGATGTGCGTAATGATGAACAGAAAGATTTCTGGTTTATGCAAATTGGCGGTATTTATGAATGTAAAATACTTTTATTTGGTCGTGCTTTTGATTTGTCTGAAACCATGGAGGAAAACTGTATTTTATGCAAAGCCATTGGTCAGGAACTAACTGTAGGGAGGCTTAAAATAATTCCAGTTGTAAATAATGAAAACTTATATTACGTTGCAACGAAAGATATAAAAAACATTAAAGATGTTAGTCGTTTTGCTTTTGATTTCTCACGAAAAGATTTGATTCAAGTTGATGAAATAATAGCTCCCAAATTATTACGATAGCAATTTGTAAAAATAATAAAATCCTCCGATAATACACTTCTGACCGTATATGATGAATTAAAGTACATGGATAAATTTTTGAATTGCTTAAGACGGCTTCCGTGCAAAGAGGCAATTGTAAATACGAATATGCAAACATCTTGCTATGTGCGTTATCAATGTGTTTATGAGAATAAATAAAACACTTTAATCAATTATTATGAAAAAAACAGAAGGAGTTTATTATCATAATCCAAACATTCTGTGGAATAAAAAGGCTGTTTGGCAGCATCGACAGACTACCGTCAAATAAATCAACAAATTTTCATAATTTCAAATCCGAGACGAGAATTACACCGCCTCGGATTTTTGTATAACGGGGACGAAATCGCTGCTGGTCTTGACCCCAACAATCCCACAACCTTCGGTGTACCCGACGCGGAATATAAGCTTGAGCAGACTATATCTACGGACAGTGAGGTGCGGTCGGAGATCAACACGGAGGAAGCACCTTATGAGCTGTCACTGGAGATTTCCGCCTCGGGCAATGCGGAAAAAAATCTTACTGCGGACAGCAGTATGTATTTCGCCGCAACCGAAAGCTGCGCGCGGGTTGGCGAAGCTGTGAATTTCAGCTACTTTGGCGGTGAAATCGACAAAGTAAAGCTCGTCTATGAAATAAACGATGAATATGTTTACAATGACGACAGCGAATACGCGGAAAATTGCCTTGACTTGCAAGGGATAAAGAGATATAATATATTCAGATACTTTGATGAACTGAACATGCTCCTCCCTGTGACAACGCAGTTTGACGAGGAGAATAATACACTTTACGCGGAAACGGACGAGCTTGGAACCTACTGTCTGTTGGATATGGAGATCCTTTTGCAGCAGCTTAATATCGCTCTCGACGGAGAGACTTTTGAAGCAGCAGCCCGTCCTATGCTTCTTGCTGCTTCCGAAGAGGATATCGAGGAATATTGCGTAACGTTTATATTTGATATTCGCAAGGGTAAAATTACGTCCGAGCAGCTTAAAAAGATGAAGGACGAGGTGAGCCACTTTGCGGGCGAGGCATTCGCGTTTAATCCAAATACCTCAATACGCTTGCTGACGCAGAACGTATCGGATTTTGACGGCGAAAACTTTAACGTGATCTGTGATTCTGCAGTGACGTTAGATGAAGTAAATACCGCGTTGGATAAAATAAAAATTTCGGGAAACAGCGGTGTGTTCGGCGATTACTGCATAATAAGCGAAGCTTTGGCAATGTGGCTGATAACTCTGACGTTTCTGTAAATAACTATATTTTTGATTTCTATAATCAGACCGAAGCAATTTTTGAAAATGATATTTCAGATGATTTGTTAGAAAAAATAAAGAACCGGAATATCAACATCAGCATTATTTCTCCGGAAGCTGACAGCATAACAGGGTATCAGAAAATGCTGTCGGACAGCACAGGTGGTATTACAATCGGCAATTCCGGCGACAGCGGTTATAAGAGGCTTTATCAGCATGTTTATGACAAAAAGGTCGTTGACCAGTCGTTCAGAGCTATATTGATCACAGGCTATCAGCCGATATAGCTTAAAGGAAAATTGAGCGCGTATAATAATATTGACACAGATGATGATACATTGACGGACTGGGAAGAAGTCAATGTTGAGCACTGGGTAGAAAAAGGTTTGATCACTTAGACAACAGCGAAAATCTAGTGCTCCCTACAATTGAGCAATGTATAAGATTTGTCGAGTGTTCATATGTTGAGGAAGGTTTAGAGCGCTTTATAAGTGAATACGGAGTAAACTTCGGAGCGGCTATTGCAGGCGCGAGAGTTCTGCCGATACGTTCCGATCCCACAAGGGAAGACAGTGATGAATACGGGCTGTTAGATGCTGTACCTCAATTCCATGATGATAAGATGATCGCGCCCAAGGATAACAGCCCCTTAAAATATGACGACCCGAAAGGTGCGTGGAGCAATTACATTAAATCATAGAAAACAAATGCGGTATCTGAAATATTTCAGTTGGTATATCGAAGATTATAAAGCAACGAATCAGTGAATTTGATGGGTTATGAAAAATAAACTGTGTAAATGCATTATCCCTAAAAATAAATGAATAATAAAAACGTAGTCAAAAAGGGCAACGCTGAGGAGCGACCCAACGCAGACTATGAGATATTACGGTG
>JAAVIG010000122.1 GCA_014796735.1 Oscillospiraceae bacterium | reverse complement strand
TTCAGCTTACGGAGCATGAACAGATCACACGGTTTGCCGAATTTTCTCCATTTGTTTCGGCACTTTACGTTGATGAAAGGGTAAGGGGATACGGTTACAGTGAGTTTATGCTTAATCACGCGAAGTATGAAGCGGCAAGGCTGGATTTCAAAAAAATATATATTGCCACCGACCATATAGGTTTTTACGAAAAATACGGTTTTCGTGAGATAGGTCTTGATATTTACGAGTGGGGAAGTCCGGCTAAGCTTTATGAAGCCGATACCTATTCGGATATACGGTTCGAGCTGTTTGACCGCACAAATCCGATGCCCGATCACCTTTTGCTTGAAGATGCTGTGTTAAGGTGGGGAGAATTACCCCAAAATCCCGCTAAGCTTTTACAGCATTTGAAGCATTTTGACATTTTTGCTGACAATCCCGCCAACTGCTTTCTTTTGACGGCGTTTAAGGACAATATGCTTGTGGGTCGGGTTCAATTTGTGCAAAATCCCGACAACCGATTAAATTGGCATATAGGAGACTTAAACGTAAAAACCGATTTTCGGCGAAGAGGGATCGCGAAGCGGCTGTTAACAAAAGGCATTGACATAATAAAATCAAAGGCAAGCGGCGGGGAGTTTATTTATTCGGATATTGAAAAGGACAACGAGCCGTCTTTATGCTTACATGCTTCCCTTGGTTTTTTTGATACCGGTGAGGTAAAGCCCTTCTGGGAGCTGATATACGCCGACGACTTCACTACTCATATACTTTTTCTTGACAACAAACTGACGGTTACGCCTGTAGAAGAAAGGGGGCATATCGAAGCCCTTTCAAATATCTATAACCGCAATATTGAGCCTTTGCATGGCGGTGAGATCACTTTGGAGGAATGGGAAAGCTTTTTGTCTGAAAAGGACAGCGACGAAGCTCATTTTTTGATTTACAAGAGCTCATTTCCCGCCGCGTGGCTCAAGGTCAACGGCTTGGAAAATAAAGAAACCGGGTGGATTTCAATGCTTGCAGTTGAGCCCGTGTTTCAGAAAATGGGAGTGGGAAGCTTTGCGGTAAAATTTGCAGAGGATTTTTTGAGGCTTCGTCAAAAAAATAAAGCTTGTATCTGCACCACCGAGGATAATACTGCCGCTCAGAGACTTTATAAAAAGTGTGGTTATGGCATTTTGGAGAATCGCGAGTGTGAAACCGGGGACGGGGTTAAGAGAAAAGGGCTTGTTTTTGAAAAGATTATTTTATAACGCATATAAACCAATAAAAAGCTGTCGCATTTCGCGGCGGCTTTATTTTTAAAATTCTGCGAAAAATCTTGCAATACCGGAAAACCTGTGTTATAATTAAAGCATATTTATACAAGGCAGGTCAGCTATGGAAATCGGAACAAAAAATACAAAACAGATCACAGTAGAGGAAAAAGACACCGCTTTAGCTCACGGCAGCGGCACTTTAAAGGTTTTCGCCACTCCCGCGATGATAGCTTTAATGGAAAATACGGCTATGAACGCCGTTTCCGCTTATCTTGAAGAGGGAGAAGCCACCGTAGGCACGGAAATTAACGTAAAGCATCTCAGTGCCACTCCAGTAGGCGGTACGGTCACATGTGAAGCGGAGCTTGCGGAGATCGACGGGAGACGGCTTGTGTTTAAAGTCAGGGCATTCGATGATAAAGGAGTTATCGGAGAGGGCACACACCAAAGATTTATTGTTAAAACGGAAAAATTTCTTGCCAAGACCTATGACAAATTGAAATAAAACTTTGATATGAAAAATAAATTTTTTGAAAGGAACCGTAAAAATGAAAAACAAGGTATTTTATCTCAACAATGAAAAAACCGCTTATGTAAAAGCATATCTTTTGGATAAGGTCGAAAGTATTCCGTTCGGCAGCAAGCGTCCCGCTATACTGATCTTTCCCGGCGGCGGCTATGAATACTGTTCGGGCAGGGAAGCGGAGCCTATTGCGATGCGATACCTTGCGGAGGGATACAATGCCTTTGTGCTGTACTATTCCTGCGGCAAGAAATTTCCTACCGCAATTATCAACGCCGCTTACGCAATGTTTAAAATAAGGGCGAGAGCGGACGAATTTGACATTGATAAGGATAAAATAGCCGTTTGGGGCGCAAGCGCGGGGGGACACCTTGCGGGCTGTCTTGCTACAATGTGGGGCGACGCGTCGATCTATAACGCCGTAGGCTGCGAGCCGCAGGACATCAGACCCAACGCCGCAATATTAAGCTATCCCGTTATCAGCGGCATAACCTCTCCACACGTCGGAAGCTTTGAGGTGCTTCTCGGAAAGGAGCCTAAACCCTCCGATCTTTCAAGACTTTCACTTGAAAACAGAGTTACCCCCAAAACTCCGCCCTGCTTTGTATGGTGCACCGCCAACGATGACTGCGTTTCTGCTCACAACAGTCTTGTTTTCGCAAAGGCTTGTGTTTCCAACAAAGTGCCCTGTGAGCTGCATATGTTTGACGAGGGTCCTCATGGACTTTCCGACTGCTCAAAAAATACGGGCTGGAACGAGTATTTTTATAATGACAACTGCAAGCAGTGGATAAATATGTCGATTAAATTTTTGGAAAAGTATATGAATATCTGATAAGTATATTTCCGAAAGGATTACTATGGTAAAAAGAACTAAGTATAAGCGTTATCAGTTTGTGCTGGAATGGGTCACGCTGGGACTTGCCGCAGCGTGGATAGCGGCGGCGGTCATACTGCTGAATTATTTTTGCGATCAGGAGCATGAAATTTTGAAAAGAAATCTTCTCATGATGAGCATAATACTTGATGTGCTCGCATATTTCGGTTTTTCGGCAATGAGCGTGCTGCCCGCAAACAATTCGCTTATTAAAACAAGAAAGTACTGCAACGGCGTAAAAGAGTATCAATATAAGCAGGAAAGCAATTTAAGGACATTTGCGCTTATTTCCAAGATCGTCGCGACTGTGATAATTGCCTTTATCGGACTGTGCAAGTACTTTTTCTGATATTTTAAACAAGAGATTTTATTTCAAAAAATATAAATAAAGATACAAAAGAAAGGGTCAAAAATGAGAAAAGAACCGTTTGTAACAAAAGAAAAAATAGAGGAGATAGTTACGAAATATCCAACTCCCTTTCATATTTACGATGAAAAGGGAATAAGGGAAAACGCAAGGCGGCTTAAGGCAGCTTTCGCGTGGAACAAGGGCTTTCGCGAATACTTTGCGGTTAAAGCTACCCCTAACCCTTACATAATGGAGATACTTTTAGAGGAGGGCTGCGGCTTTGACTGCTCCTCTTATACCGAGCTTATGCTGTCCGACAGGGTAGGAGCAAAGGGCGACGATATTATTTTCAGCTCCAATGCCACACCCGATGAGGATTTCCTGCTTGCAAGAAAGCTGGGAGTACAGATAAATCTTGACGATTTTACTCACATAGAGGCTCTTGACAAGCTTTGCGGAATACCCGAAACAATTTGTTGCCGTTACAATCCCGGCGGAGAGTTTAAAACAAGCGAAAAGGGAAATGTAATGGACACCCCCAAGGACGCCAAATACGGTTTTACACACGATCAGATTATCGAGGGCTACAAGATACTTAAGGCAAAGGGAGCAAAGCGTTTCGGAATACACGCTTTTCTTGCCAGCAACACACTTACCAACGAGTATTACCCGGTACTTGCGGAGATCCTCTTTAAGCTGATTGTTGAAATAAAGGAGAAAACAGGGGTAGAGATAAGCTTTATCGACCTTTCGGGTGGAGTTGGCATTGCCTACCGTCCCGAACAGCCCGAAAATGATATTGAGGAGATAGGCAGGGGAGTTGAAAAGGCGTACAATAAGATACTTGTACCCGCAGGTCTCGGAAACGCCGCAATATATACAGAGCTTGGGCGCTTTATGCTTGCTCCTTACGGTCATCTTGTTGCAAAGGCTATCCGCGAAAAGCACATCTATAAAGAATATATCGGCTTAGACGCCTGTGCAGCCAATTTAATGCGTCCCGCGATCTACGGAGCGTATCACCATATAACGGTTGCGGGAAAGGAAGATCGGCCCTGCGATCATAAGTACGACATAACGGGCGGACTTTGCGAAAACTGCGACAAGTTTGCGGTGGACAGAATGTTACCCGAAATAGAGGAAGGGGATTATATCATAATTCACGATACGGGCGCGCACGGATTTTCTATGGGATATAACTACAACGGAAAGCTTAGAAGCGCGGAGATACTTTTAAAGGAGGACGGCAGCTTTAAGCTTATAAGACGTGCTGAAACCCCCGAGGATTATTTTGCTACCTTTGATTTTGATGAAAAATACAGGTTTTGAGATTGGGCTTTATTCTGCGTGGAAAAGTTTGAAAAAAGCGTTAAGGAAGCCTCTAAAAAACCATTATAAAATAGCATTTTCCCAAAACAGAAGTTGAGAGCAAAGCGACCGATGAAACCGTTTATCATTTAAAAAATCCCCGCGCAGCCGCGGGGATTTTTTAAATGATGTATCCAAAAGGGTAACGCTGAGGAGCGACCCGGCGCATACTATGAGAGTTACGGTAAAACAGCGACAAAAAGTTAAATCTGTTATTTACCGCAATACTTTTTGATTGCCTCAAACACAAATACCGCCGTTCCTTCACCGCCTGCTTTATCAATATTTGCGGTAAATTCTACGTTTTCGGCATACGTTTTTCCAAGACCAAATAAAACTTTATCAGAGCAAGCGTAGAAATTCTCGGTTATAAAATCCTGCAATTTCTTAACCTGCGCTTTAACGTCCTCTGACTTCGGCGGTTTTTCACGCATTTTACCGAACTCGGAAAATATCGACATCATCTGCACATTCAGCTTTTGTGTTTCCTCATTGGTGCGCCCTTTGGATTTTTCTTCAAACTCCTTATGCTCCGCCGTATGCCCGTAAACGGCTTTTGCTTCGGCGGCATACTTATCGATTTTGCTTGTATCAAATGCTGTAAAATCCATTCTATTGACTCCTATCGTTTTTATTTCACAGGCAAGATCAATCAGCTTTTCCAAATGCTCCTTTTTAAGCGTAAGCAAGGCGACCTGCTGTTCCAATGCCTTGCCGCTATCAAAATTGGGACTTTCAAGAATAGATTTGATCTCTTTTAAAGGAAACTCCAACTCTCGGAACAACAAAATTTGCTGCAACCGCTCCAGTGCCGTATCGTCATACAGCCTATATCCTGCTTCGCTGACCGTCGTCGGCTTAAGCAGCCCGATTGCGTCATAATGGTGCAGTGTGCGCACGCTGACACCTGTTAATTTGCTTACTTCATTTACTGTTCTCATAGAATTTCCCTCCCCGTGTAAATATATTATAAACGATAACGTAACGTTAGTGTCAAGTGGATTTTAAAATTTTTTTATCAAATAAAAGGTTCTACTATAAAAGTTACTTTATACTAATCTCTGTTTTGACGGGAGACAAAATATAACAAAGTATACCGTCAAAACAGAGTTACACCCTAAGCACTAATATCTGTTTAAAAGCCATTTTATCCACTTTTTAAACAGATATTAGTATTAGAGGCTTTTTTATAGAAATTTTCACTTTTTGTCAAAAGAATTATATCAGCCGCAGCAGGAAAAAAGGAGAAATCCAAATCAAGTCATATGATTGAGAGAACAATATGTCAGAAGAAGTACCCTATTAAGCAATTCGAAATGCCTAATCCTGTAAAAAAATAAATTTTTTCAATATCTTTAAATTCGGCAAATCGGCTTCTATAAGCGATTTGCCGCGTTGGAGCATTCTGCTCACGCCCTCTGCACAAAATTTTTTTCAAAAAGGTACTTGACAAATCTCGACTCTCGTGCTATAATTTATAAGTCGTTGAAAGTGACGTGAGCAAATGCTGGTGTAGCTCAGTTGGTAGAGCAGCTGATTTGTAATCAGCAGGTCGGGGGTTCGAGTCCGTCCACCAGCTCCAACTTTAAAATTGAATGGGAGCGTTCCAGAGCGGTCAAATGGGGCAGACTGTAAATCTGTTGCTTCGGCTTCGGTGGTCCGAATCCACCCGCTCCCACCATAAAGATGTAACCAAAAAGATATTATGCCCACAAAAGGCTAAACAAAGCCATTTGTGG
>JAAVIG010000121.1 GCA_014796735.1 Oscillospiraceae bacterium | reverse complement strand
GACCGTGTTTATTTCCGACGATATTATTTCTTCGGGCGACTCTATGCTGGATATTGCCTATGAACTGAAAAAGCGCAAGGCGAAAAGAATTATCGCATACGCTACATATCCTATATTCACGGGCGGTCTCGCAAAGTTTGACGAGGCGTACGAAAAGGGAATGATCGACTATGTTTTCGGTACCAACCTTACATACAGAACTCCCGACCTGCTTTCCCGCGAATGGTTCAAGGAGGTTGACGTATCCAAGTATATTGCTTATCTTATAGCGGCGATAAACCACGATATTTCAACAAGCAAGGTAATTGATCCTCATACAAAAATAAACACCTTGCTTACAAAGTACAATGTTAAAAGCGCAAGTAATCTTTAATATTACCGATCTTTTCAGCACAAAGTGTGAACGTTCACCTCATGATTTTAAATGAACAAAACTTAATAACCCCATTACAATCAAGTGATGGGGTTATTAAAAATGTTTATGGCACATTTTGCATAAATCGTACAATAAGAAAGGAAAAGCCATGCCATTAGCCGACAAGATACGCCCCGACGATTTAAACGAGGTTTTCGGACAAGCTCACATACTCGGAAAGGGAAGACCGCTGAAAAACATAATAGAAAGCGGACATATTCCCAATATGATATTTTACGGCCCCTCGGGGGTAGGTAAGACCACCGTTGCGAATATTATTGCCAAAAAAAGCAATATGGACTTGTACAAATTAAACGGAACCTCCGCTTCAACGGCGGATATAAAGGAAATCATCGCTTCCCGCAATACTTTTTCCGCCGCTAACGGCATATTACTTTATTTGGACGAGATTCAGTATCTTAACAAAAAACAGCAGCAAAGTCTGCTTGAATATATAGAAACGGGGGATATTACCCTTATCGCTTCCACTACCGAAAATCCCTTTTTTTATGTTTACAACGCCATTTTGTCCCGCTCTACCGTCTTTGAGTTCAAACCCTTGACGCCTGAAGAAATACTTCCCGCTGTGGAGCGCGGATTTAAGCTTGCTTTTGAGGACGCGGGAAAAGAAATGAATATCGAAAACGGCGTTTTTGAGCAGATCGCAAGAGGCTGCGGCGGCGATGTAAGAAAATCGCTGAATACCGTTGAGCTTTGCGTGCTGTCGGCAAACGACGATAATATAACCTGCGAGCTGGCGGCGGAGCTTGCCCAGAGAAGCAATATGCGCTACGATAAAGACGGCGATCAGCATTACGATCTGTTGTCGGCTTTTCAAAAGTCTATACGCGGCTCTGACGAAAACGCAGCCCTGCATTATATGGCAAGGCTGCTTGAAGCGGGGGATCTGCCCTCGGTATGCCGTCGGCTGCTTGTTATAGCCTCGGAGGATATAGGCTTGGCTTATCCCAACGGCATTGTGGTTGCAAAGGCGTGTGTTGACGCCGCCCTGCAGCTTGGCTTGCCCGAAGCGCGCGTCCCCTTGGCGCAGGCGGTTGTTATGCTTGCCACAAGTCCTAAGTCCAACAGCTCCTATGTTGCCATGCACGCGGCGTTTGCCGATGTTCAAAACGGTATCACGGGAGATTTTCCGCGGCAGCTGCAAAACGTACACTGCGACGGAGAGGGCGCGGCGGTAAAGGGGCAGAATTATCTTTATCCCCACGACTTTCCCAATCATTACGTCGAGCAGCAGTATCTGCCCGATGAGCTTAAGGACAGGGTTTATTACGAGTTCGGGGAGAATAAGCTGGAGCAGGCGGCAAAGGAATACAGGGAAAGGGTAAAGGCTGCCGCTAAAAAACGGTCTTGATCATCTTATCGGATTCGGGGGTAGAATATACCCAGCTGTCCAAGTGACCGCTTTCGATAAAATATTTAAAGCTTCCCGATGAATAACCGCTGTCAAATGCGTCTACTATTATAAGCTTGACCTTCATTTTTTCGGGAATAACAGCCTTGATAAATACGCTTGCGTGCTGATTTATATGTACGTTTTCCTTAAGCTCCGCCAGTCCCGCAAGATTTGGGGTGAGCTCCACAAATATTCCGTAGTTTTCGATGCTGCGTATATATCCCGTCACCGTTTCACCTGTTTTGAACAAAGCGGCGTTTTCCGCCCACGTTCCCAGCAATTCCTTGTGGGAAAGTGAGACCTTGTTGTTTTCGATGCTTTTTACCACTGCCTTTATATTTTGTCCTACCGACATTCTGTTTGAGGGGTGATTTATTCTCGATACGGAAATAGCGTCAATAGGTATTAAGGAGGGAATACCGCAGCCTATGTCAACAAAGCAGCCGAATTGTTCAAGGTGCGTTACCTTTGCGTTTATAATATCGCCGGGGGTCAGGTTTGAGATATAGCTTTTCATGCACTCCTGCTGAGCCATTTTTCGGCTTAGTATCGCGGTTTTTTCTCCGTACTCGTTGCCCACGAAGGCGGTTATTTTAAAACAGACCGCCTTATTGACACGGGAGATAAGTGCAATATCCCTTGTGGTGCCGTCATCTATCCCTATGGCGCCCTCCGTGCGGGGAATTATTCCCTTTATAAAGCCGAAGTCAACAATTAAATTGTGTCTGCTGTCGCATACTATACAAGGAGCCTCAAGTATTTTTCCGCTTAAGATACATTCCTGCAATCGCTGTTCGTCCGCGATTGCACGGCGGTTTTCCTCGGTATTGATTAACTCTCCCTCCGGATAAAATTCAGACATTTTTATGATCATTCCTTCCTTTGTGAGGGTAAAAAAAGAAAACCTCACAATTTTTGGTTTTTGTTAAGTTTATGAAAAGCAAGTCTTTATTATTCCTTTTGTTGCTTTTTTTGGTAAAACGTGGTATAATAACTTTTGATAATAATTTTGAAAAACGGAGACTGTATTATGGAGTACTGGCAAAAAATCAGAGAAAAAATAGGGCACGATAAATTTATTGTTACAGGCTCTTCTGCCGCAATACTTGATAATTCGAACAGAGTGCTTCTACAAAAAAGAGCGGACAAAAATTGCTGGGGATTCCCCGGAGGGTTAGCGGAATTGGAGGAATCTTTTACCGAAACCGCTGTTCGTGAGGTCAAGGAGGAAACTGGTCTTGACGTACAGGTTGATGAACTGATAGGAATATACTCAAAATACAGTCATGAGTTCGCAAACGGTGACAAAATACAGCCTGTTTTGGCTTTCTTTAAATGTATTAAAGTTGGCGGTGAATTTTACTGTGATAAAAAGGAAACCCTTGATTTGCGGTACTTTGCATTCGACGAAAGGCCTGAGCTGCTTAATAAACAGCATGAAGATATGTTTAACGATTTATTTGATTATTTAAAAAATAAAAATGTTAAAATAAGATGAATTTTTTGTTTTATAAAAGAACAGTGAGGAGAATATGAATGTAAACATCGGCGATATTCTTGAAATGAAAAAGCCCCACCCCTGCGGCGGCAACCGAATGATCGTTATGCGCGTGGGTGCGGACTTCAGGCTGAAATGCGAAAAATGCGGACATGATTTTATGGTTCCCAGAAGCAAGTGTGAGAAAAAAATCAAGAAGATCATATCCACAGATACAGAGAACAGAAAGGAATAGTTTAATAATGCTTGATAAACTGAATAACGCCGAAAAGCGTCTTGAAGAAATAAACGAAAGCCTTACCGACATGGAGGTAATAAACGATCAGAGCAGATATAAGGCTTTGATGAAGGAGCACAAACAGCTTACTCCAATTGTCGATAAGTTTCGGGAATATAAGAGGGCTAAAGAAGAATTTGAGGAAGCCGAGGGAATATTAAACGAAAGCGGCACGGATAGGGAATTTAAGGAAATGGCTCAGCAGCAGCTTAGCTCCTCCCGCGCCGATATGGAAAAATTTGAGGAGGAGCTGAAAATACTGCTTTTGCCGAAAGATCCCGACGATGACAGAAACGTTATAGTGGAGATAAGAGGCGGCGCGGGCGGCGACGAAGCGGCTTTGTTCGCCAACTCCTTATACAGAATGTACTCCTTATATGCTCAGTCAAGGAATTGGAAAACCGAGGTCATCAGCGCGAATCCCACCGAGCTTGGCGGGTACAAGGAGATTAGCTTTTCCGTTGAGGGCGAGGGAGCGTACGCCAAAATGAAGTACGAAAGCGGCGTTCATAGGGTGCAGCGCGTTCCCGAAACGGAGGCGCAGGGACGTATCCATACGTCTACGATAACCGTTGCGGTGCTTCCCGAAATGGAAGAGGTGGACGTTGAGATAAATCCCGCCGATCTGGAGATACAGACCTTCCGTTCCAGCGGCGCAGGCGGTCAGCACATCAACAAAACCGAATCCGCCATACGTATAATTCACCACCCCACAGGCACTATTGTTGAGTGTCAGGAGGAGCGAAGCCAGATAAAAAACAAGGAAAAAGCAATGAAAATGCTTTATTCAAAGCTGTATGAAACCAAGCTGAACGAGCAGACGGACAAAATAGCCGCCGAACGCAGAATACAGGTGGGAACAGGCGACCGCTCCGAAAGAATACGCACCTACAATTACCCGCAAAGCCGAGTTACCGATCACAGAATAGGGCTTACCCTATACAAGCTTGACGCTTTCATGAACGGCGACTGCGATGAGGTTTTTGAAGCACTTGCTATTGCGGATCAGACAGCTAAGCTTGCAAATTCCGAAAACTAATATTATATTGTGAGAATGTAAAAATAAATGGAAACGCAGATCATGCAAATAAACGACGAAAGCATCGGACAAGCCGCCCAGCTGCTGAAAAACGGAGAAATAGCGGCAATTCCCACCGAAACGGTTTACGGCTTGGCAGGAAACGGTCTTTCGGCGGATTCCGTAAAAAAAATATTCGAGGCTAAGGGAAGACCGGGCGATAACCCCCTTATACTTCATATTTCGGATATTGATCAGATTTTTAAGTACGCGCAGACCGTTCCCGATCTGGCTTTAAAACTTGCGGAAAAATTCTGGCCCGGTTCTCTTACCATGATAATGCCAAAAAAGCCGATTGTGCCCTATGAAACCAGCGGCGGGCTTGATACCGTGGCTTTCAGAATGCCCGACAACAAATACACGTTAAAGCTTATTAAGCTGTGCGGCTTTCCTTTAGCCGCTCCCTCCGCGAATCTGTCGGGGCTTCCAAGCCCCACATGCGCGGAGCATGTTTACAATGACATGAAGGGAAAAATACCGCTTATTTTAGACGGCGGCGTTTGCTCCTGCGGACTTGAAAGCACGGTAATAACCTTTACGGAAAAGGGTGTAAAGATACTGCGTCCCGGCGGCGTTACTCCCGAGATGTTAGGGGAATTTTGCGAGGTGGAAATAGACAAGGCTGTAACGGAGGGGCTTGAAGACAACGACAAGGCACTTTCCCCCGGAATGAAATACAAACACTATTCCCCCAAGGCTCAGGTTTATATGATCGAATGTGAAGACAGAAGCATTTTTGCGGAGTATGTAAACAAAAGCTTTGATGAAAACACCTATGTTTTAGCGGACGATACGGATAATATAAAGGCAAAAACACTGCCTTACGGAAGCACTGCCACATCGGAAGCGGCGGAGCTTTTCGCAGGTCTGAGAAAAGCCGATGAAATGGGAGCCGAAAAGGTTTACGTTATGGCACCGAAAAAAGAGGGTATCGGATTGGCGGTTTATAACAGGCTTATAAGAGCCGCCGCCTTTAAGGTAATAAAATTGTAATTATGTCAAACAATATTAAAACAAAGGTCGTAGGTCTCACGGGAATGTCGGGAGCGGGGAAGTCCACCGCCTGCAAGCTTTTTCGGCAAGCGGGCTTTGAGATAATCGACTGCGACAAAATATGCCGCGAGATCGTGGAAAAGGGAAAGCCCTGTCTTAAAGAGATCGCTGAGGTATTCGGAAATGAGATATTGACCCACAACGGCAGCTTAAACCGTCCCGCTTTGGGAAGAATTATTTTTTCGGACAGCGAAAAACGGCTTATGCTAAACGGAATTATGTACCCGTATGTTTCATATAGTATTATAAAAAAACTTGTTTACTCAAACGCGGAATATTCGGTACTTGACGCGCCAACGCTTTTTGAAAGCGGAATGGAGACCGTTTGCGACATTATAGTAAGCGTCGCGGCGGATAAAAACATTCTTATCGGACGTATAGTAAAGCGCGACAGTATATCCGAAGAGTTAGCGGAAAAACGTCTGGATTCACAGCACGATATTCAATTTTACAAAGAAAGATCTGATTTTCTTTTAATGAACAACGGCTCCGAAGAAGAATTTTTCGCGGAAGTAATAAAAACAATAAATTTTATAAAGGAAAGCAAATGACGGTAAGATCGGTAAAAACGGTAAAAAAGCGAAGATCACGCAAAAATCGCACTTTCGCGCTTGTTGTTGCGGTATTGATCATTCTTATCGCCGCTGTGTTGGGAAATACCGTATACAAGGCGGCAAGAGAAAAATATCTTTTGTACAATTACCCGATAAAATACGGAGATATTGTTGAAAGATATGCTAAAGAAAACAGCGTTGATAAATTTTTGATCTATGCCATAATAAAAACGGAGAGCAATTTTGACAGCGAAGCGGTCTCAAATGTCGGCGCAAGAGGACTTATGCAGATTATGGACGAAACCTTTCAGTGGATTCGTTTCAGGCTCGGAGATCAAGAGGATTCGGAGTATGACTTAATGTTCGATCCCGAACAGAATATCCGCTACGGCTCGTATCTTATAGGTTATCTTTTGGAGCATTTCGGCTCAATGAACGAAGCCGTATGCGCTTATCACGCGGGAGTGGGCAGCGTTGACTCATGGCTGCAAAACTCGGAGTACAGCAAGGACGGAAAGACCTTGGACACTGTACCTGCATCGGATACAAAGCACTATCTTAACAAAATAAAAGATGCGCTTAATGAATATCAAAAACTATATACGGAGGACAACAAAAATGCCTAAAAAGGAAACAAGCAAAG
>JAAVIG010000120.1 GCA_014796735.1 Oscillospiraceae bacterium | reverse complement strand
TTAACAGTTGCACTAATTCCATTTCTTTTTCCGTTAAAATGTTTTTGCTTGTTCTCATGTCAATACTTCCTTTCTTTTTGGATATTATTGACATTTACACGGTTTGTTATTCAGACTCTATGCAAATCCAACATCGGGAATGATAAAATCCTCTTTACACCTGTTTGTGCTTACAATAGCAACATAAGATTGAATAATATTCTTTATAGCAGCAAACAACTTTATTTCTCCATAGTTTTCTCCATTATCATCAGTTGTTTCTTCTGATGCTGTCAACGGATCAATATATGAATACATCTGTTCTAACGTTTCACTGGCGAGTACTTTATTTATGTTGCTGTAAAAATTTTCTGAATAACTGTTTACATAATTTTCGGGAACTTCATAATTTTTCATTGACTTTGAAATATTGTATCTGATTGATGTTATTATCAAATATTTCTTAAGTATAAATAGCTCATCTTTGTTTAGAACAACCTTGTACCGTTCTTTTAGAATCTTATTGTGAAGAAGATTTGCAAACTTGACTTCTATTTTATCGCATAAATCTTTTTCTATTTCATCTGGGTAATATCCTTTTTCGGAAAAAACAGACTTAATATTTCGTAATTCAATTTTTTTATTATTAAAATCACAATAATTAATTCTTTCATTCTCCGAGAAATTACGCAAAATTAACCGCGGTACATAGTGACTGTTTACCAATAAAGGTTCCCCCTTTTATTTGTCTGACATTTATTTTACGAAAATACATCTATTCTGTCAATGTTTTTTCAAAAATTTGCTTTAATATATCCCTCGGCACATTCTGCCCCGAATAAATTTGAAGCATGCCCTTTGGTGTAAGCTTATAACCTTTTAATTCTTCCTTATGGAGGTCAATTCCTTTTGCTTCAACATTTATATGATCCTTAAAAGGAATAAGCCTTATAAAGTTATCATTGACATAATAGCTTGGAAGCTTAGCCCAAAGCTTTTCCTCAATTTCCCTATCGACACTGTCAAAAATTAACTCCCGAATATCCGAAAATAAATTTTTTACATCCTCGGAAAATTTTTCGATATATTCTTTTACATCGGTATTCATAAAAAATCCTTTAATTCCTCAAAAAAACTTTTTTATACTTCCTTCGTCATATACCCGCACGTAAAAGGAAAGAAATCAAACTTTTCCGTACCTGTATGACAGAATCCAAATTCTTCATACCATTTGCGCAGCTTAATATTTTCCTCAACGATACCTATATTTATTTTTTTACAGCCCATTTTTTTGGCCTGTTCAAAGGAGTGCAGAAGCAGCCGCTCGCCTATTCCGCGATGTCGGTATTCCTCTGATACGCAAAGGTTGTTAAGCTCACATTCGTTTTCACTCTGCATGCAAAGCGAATAATATCCGACGATTTTGCCGTCCTCGCAGTATTTGAACATCAGCCGCTTTTCCTGTTCAAGCTGCCAGATCAAACGTTCGGCGGTGGTGGCAAAGGCGGTAAACCTCGGCGCGTTTTCGGCGGTGAAGCCGAACTCCCTTGCAACCGTCAAAAAGCTTGACTGTATAACATTTTTGCATTGCTCAATATCGTTTTTGTCAATTTTACTTATCATTGTTATTTCTCAAATCTGAACCACCCGAAATCAAAATTGCTTCCGGGCAGGAAAGTAAAGGAAACATTGCAGTTTTCCTCAGCCGCCAGAAGCTCAAACCGCCTTTCCGTGTACTCCGAGCAGCCCTCAAATTCCGCGATCTGCCGCTGATTATCCTTACCCTTAAAGGTAATATGAATACTGTTCAAGGGCAGCTCAGACCTGCCGCATATTACAATGCTCTTAGGCTTTTCCTTAAACTTAAACTCCCCGAAATCAAGCACCACGTTGTTTCCTATGCCGACCACGCTGTCACCCCGAACCTCGAAGCTGTCGCCGTAAATTTTATCGCAGCTTGAAGCGGTGTGCAAAGCAAAATCGGTATCGGGCTTTTCAAAGCTGAAGCCCTTGACGTGGTATCTGTGGGAGGACATCATTACAAAGGTGTGTTCACCCTTTAACACCTTTGAAAGCTTAAAGGTGTTGGGCTTATAGGTCAGCCATTGGGGAGGCTCATGGTATTCAAAATCTCCGATAAGCTCTCCGCCCTCGTCGGGTCTGCCGTCGTAAAATTTAATATTAACGGGAGTTGAGCAGTTTGCGTAAATGGGAACGGTAACCAGATCGCTTCCCGTCTTGCCGAAATCGGTGTTTTCAAAGCCGAACCACGCGTTATCCGACTCAAAGCCCGCGCCTCTTTCAATGCCGTTTCCGACGCTTCCGCCGCTGACGGTGTACAAGCCGCCTATAACAAAGCCGTAGGGGTCAAAGGAAGCCGCGCCCAAGCCCTCGGCGTCCATTTGCAGGGCGGTCAGCACGCGGTATTTGTCGGTGCCGTTTTTACATAATGCTCTTAAGTAAAACCGTCCGTCTCCCTTTGCGTATACGGTGACAACACCGTTTTCAACGTTTCTGATCTCCGCCAGATTGGAACTGATTCCTATCTCGTTTGTGATACGGTACTCTATTTCGTCTTTATAGCTTGCGTTTGGTGGGAAAACAAGCGCTTTTACCTCTATTTCCCGCTTTTCCGCGTTTAATTTCAGCGTCGGTGCGCACAGCTCTATCTTTCTTACGGGTATTTCCTCATAGCCGCCCTTACAGTCGGGAGCGCAATCAATGTTTTCCTCACAAGCCGTTATTCCCTTTATCTCTCCGCAGTCCGTTGCTTTCAGAGTGATCAAGCTGTCGGGAAGCGACTTTGACGTTATCCTGACTTTTATTTCCCCCGAAACGGTTTTAGCCGCTATTACCGCCAAAAGCTTGCCCATAAACAGCCGTCTGCTTTTGCATTTATATTGTTCAAAGTCGGTGCTGTCGCCGTTGTCCAAGCCTATAAGCCTGCCTGCGCCGCTTACCTCGACTTGAACACGGTTATTTGCGTTGGCTACAAAATTACCGTCCTTGTCCTCGGCGGAAATTTCAAGAAAGATAAGGTCTCGTCCGTCCGCCGAAAGCTCGGTTTTGTCGGGCTTTAATGAAAGTCTTGCAGTATCGCTGAAGGAACGGGAAGTATCCCTTGCGATCTCTTTGCCGTCCTCGTCGTAGCCTATTGCCGTCAACTCTCCCTTTTCGTAGGGGATAAGGTAATCCGCAGTAAGCTGTGTGCCGTGCAGGTGATCTATATGCTTTCTTCCCAATGATCTTCCGTTAAAAAACAGCTCTATATAAGGTGCGTTGGAGGTAACTCTTACGTCGATCTCCTGCCCGTCCGAGAAATCCCAGTAGGGGAAAATATGTATAACGGGGGCTTTTTTGTGATCCGTCCATTCGGATTGGAACACATAGGAGCTGTCCTTTCTGAAGCCCGCCGTATCTATTTGTCCGAAATAGCTGTTTTTGGTGCTGTAGGGAGTAGGCTCGCCTATGTAGTCAAAGCCGCTCCAGATAAACTGTCCCGCGCAGTACTCCGCGTCGCGGTCGGGGATAATACAGCCCTCCGTATTGGGAGCCGCCCAGCCCGTTGTGCTGTTTCCAAGCGACGAACACTGCTCGTCGTCGTCCGCTAAAACGGGGCGCGACAAGGGGAAATGATACACTCCTCTGCTCTGTACCACCGAAGCGGTCTCACTGCCGTATATCATCCAGTCGGGGTGCTTCTCGTGATGCTTCTTGTAAAGTCTTTCGCCGTAGTTGTAGCCCGCCAGCTTAAACAAGTCGGTGCATTTCTGCGCATTTTCCCACTCCAGATAGTTTGAGCCGCTTGTGACATATCCGTTATGACGGGGATCGTGAAGCCTTACGTTAAAGGCAAGCATAGAGTTTATCTCCTGACCTCTTTCGTCGGCGTGAACGTCGTATATCTCGTTGCCTATGCTCCAGCCTATTATAGAGGGGTGATTACGGTCGCGCCTTATCCAGGCCGCAACGTCTGTTTCCACCCAGTCCCTGAAAAAACGCGCGTAGTCATACTCGGTCTTGGAACGCTCCCACATATCGAAGCCCTCGGACAAAATAAGGAAGCCCATTTCGTCAGCCGCTTCCATAAGCTCAACGGAAGGCATATTGTGGCTGGTTCTTATGGAATTTATCCCCATTTCCCGAAGCTGGACAAGACGGCGGCGCAGTGCGGTCTTATTCTGCGCGGCTCCCAGTGCACCAAGGTCGTGATGCTCGCAGGAGCCGTGAAGCTTGACACTTCTGCCGTTCAGGAAAAATCCCTTGTCACAGGTAAATTCTATCTTTCTGAATCCGAATTTGCAGTCTTCCTTCTCGATAACCTCGCCGTTTTTGATAAGCTCGGCAGTCATTGTATAAAGACAGGGATCGTCTATATCCCACTTATGAGGGTTTTCAACCTTGATCTTCTGTACCGCCGCGGCGTAGCTGTACCCCTTTTTTCTTACAGCGGAGGGGATAACGCTTAAGTCTATCCCTCCCGTCGCCACAGTGCTTTCGGCGACAATCTTTCCGTTCATATCAGTTACGGTATACCTGACCTCAAAGCGGTTTTCCTCACCTTCGGGACGGCAGACCTCCGCCCAAACGGTTATAATATCGTCCTCGGTGCTTATGTAAATACCGTCGGGCACAATATGAGCGGAGGGCATTTCCTTAAGCCACACATTGCGGTAAATTCCCGCTCCCGAATACCAGCGGGAATTGGGCGACTGATAATTTACCCTTACCGTAATAAGATTTGTCCCGTTTTTAAGAAACTCGGTTATCTCAAACTCAAAGGTAGAGTAGCCGTACTTCCACTCCCCCGCCTGTACGCCGTTAACAAACACCGCGCTATCCATATAAACTCCCTCGAAGCGCAGGGAAACAACGGTATTTTCCTTTTTATGATACTCAAAGCTTTTTCTGTACCAGCCAGTGGAGGTCTCGTAAAGATTCTTTGTATTTCCGATCAGATAATCGTGGGGAATATCGACTTTTTTCCATTCAAAGCTGTCCGAATACTCGGTGCCGAAGGGCTGCTTTGAAAATTCCCAGTTGTCGCAGAATAAGGTTTTTTGGCTCATGTATTAAATCCTTTCATATTTTCACAAATGTTATGATTATATTTTACATTAAAAAAGCCTTGCAGTCAATGAAATTTATAAATTTTTTGCAGCCGCGGCGGTACGAATTTTTCCCGCTAAGGTGCAGACAAGAAAAGCCGCTAAATTGGTGACAACTATACATGCTCCCGTTGGTACAGGCAGATAAAAGGTAATAAAAAGCCCCGCGATAAAACAAATTACCGATATAAAAACCGAGGTCAAAGTAACCCCGCGGTAGCTTTTGCAAATACGCATCGCGCTCAATGACGGGAAAATCACCAATCCCGATATTAACAGTGCGCCCATAAGCCGCATGCCCACTACGATAACAACAGCGGTAAGCAGGGCTATAAGCGCGTTGTATACTCCCGTTTTTATCCCCGTCGCCTTGGAAAAGCTTTCGTCAAAAGTAACCGCAAAAATTTTGTTGTAAAAAAGCACATAAAGTACTATTACAAAAAGAGAGGAAACAACGCTTAAAACAAGGTCTTCGGACTGCAAAGCCAATATGCTGCCGAACATATAGCTGTTTACGTCAATGCTTACCTCAAAAACCGATACCACGATCATACCCACAGACAGCGCGCTGCACGAAATAATCGCTATAAGCGCGTCACCTTTGAGCTTGCTGTTCTGGCTCAATCTCAAAAGAAAAAACGCGGCCGCTACCACAACGGGGATTGCCACCTGAAGCGGAGCGAGATTCAAAGCGGCGGCTATCGCCAACGCTCCGTACCCCACATGGCTCAATCCGTCGCCTATCATAGAATACCGCTTAAGCACAAGGCTCGCTCCCAGCAGCGAAGCGCAGAGGGAAACCAATATTCCCACCGTCAAAGCCCTTGTTATAAAGTCAAAGGACAGCATTTCAGCAAGAATACCCGTCATGATTTTTACCTCCGCTCATGTTTTTGTAGAAATCTGTTTTTAAATATTCCTCGGCAGTGCCGAAAAAAGAGCTGTCGGAGGAAATATGCAGTACCTTGTTGGCGTACTTTAATGCGTTTGAAATATCGTGAGAGATCATGACTATCGTTACATTGTGAACGGTATTCAGGTGATCGATAAGATCGTACAATTCGGCGGTAACTACCGCGTCAAGACCCGTTACCGGCTCGTCTAAAAGCAAAAGCTTATCGGTGGCGCACAAGGCTCTCGCTATAAGCACTCTCTGCTGTTGTCCTCCCGAAAGATCGCGGAAGCTTTTTTTGCGTATTTCGTCAAGGTGCAGATGCCTCATACACTTTTCGGCGTTTTCCTTTTGTGACTTTGTGTAAAAAGGGGCAAAGCCGCCCGAACCGAGACAGCCCGATAAAATAACTTCCCTTACCGTTGCGGGAAAATCCTTTTGTATCGCGTTTTGCTGTGGAAGATAGCCTATTTGCCGCGGCGTGATACCGTTAAAGCTTATTTTTCCCGAGGAAGCGGACTTAAGTCCCAGCAAACCTTTTATCAGAGTGCTTTTTCCCGATCCGTTCTCGCCTAAAATAAGCATATAATCGCCGCTTTCAAGGGAAAAAGAAACGCTGTTGAGCGCGACTACTCCCTCATACGACATTGTGAGCTTTTCACATTCAATCAGTTTCAACGTTAAGTCCTCTTTTCAGATTTTCAAGATTTTGTTCCATTAAAGACAGGTAAGTGACGCCGCTGTTAAGCTCCTCTTTTGATACTGTATGGCAGGAATGGAACAGCAGCGGCTCAGCGTCGGTCTCTTCGGCTATGGTATCCGCTATTTTTCTCGCACTGAACTCGATATAATACACGGCTGTAAGTTTCTCCTCATTCACCTTGTTTATCAGAAACAGCATTGTTTTCGCGCTTACGTCTGAATCGGTGCTGCACCCGGGGAAAGC
>JAAVIG010000119.1 GCA_014796735.1 Oscillospiraceae bacterium | reverse complement strand
TATAGCATATTCCTTTATAAAAATCTATTATAAAAGTGCCAAATTTTTTTAAAAAATTAGTACAAAATTGACATAACAGGATAGTGATAAGCTAAGATGTCTTATATCTTCTGTACTCGCTGGGTGTCATTGTCATTTGGTTCCTGAATGTTCTTGTAAAAAAATTACTGTCATTAAACCCGCAGGCGGAAGAAATTTCCGTTATGGACTTGTTTGTTTGCTCCAAAAGCAGACAGGCGTGCTTCATTCTTATATTTTGCAGATACTTATGCGGAGTTGTTTTGTAACATTCCGAAAAAAGCCTGATAAAGTGTCTTTGCGAGTAATGGGAAATTTCAAGAAGCTTTTTTACGGTGATATTTTCGGTAAAATGCCGTTCCATGTAGGCTGCCGCGGCGGCTATCCCCGCGGTTTCCTTTTGCGCCGGAGAGGTGCCGTACAGTCGGGACAGCATTACAATGATCTGCATAAAATAGGCGAAAAGCATTGATCTTTTTGCGGGTGAATCGCCCTTATATTCCTCCAGTGCCGCCATAACGGGCTTTTTAAGCTCCTTGAATTTCTCCGGAGTCAGCTTCAGCCTGCTTATAAATCTGTCGGAGGTAAGGGGATCGATAAGGAAAAGGGCGTGAAAGCCCTCCAGCTCCTTTACATCGTAGCTTGCGTTTAAAATAGCGTCAAAATCGAACATTATATTGCATATTTTGAAATCCCTTGCTTCAAGATAGCCGTGGGTGGAGCCCTTGCCCATTACAAAAACGTCGCCTTTTTCAACGGGAAACTGCTCCTCGTCCACTACGTTCACCGCCTGACCGTCCAGCACTATCACAAGCTCGGTAAAATCAACATGCGTATGAAAATACATACCTCCCTGATGTCCGCCGAACTGTATAAAGAAAGGGAAGCCGTCATATTGTGTGAAAAAGTCAAGCCTCATTTCCATTAGTTTTTTTCCTTTTTCAGAAGTGTTTTTTTCAGAACTTGTCTTCGCAAAATTTGCCTGCATAACGCATGCAGTATCTTATAAAGGCATGTTCTGAGCGGCGAGTCCGCTTTCCCTGACGGATCGTTCAAGCATTGCAACGTATTTTTCACCGGCAGAGCTGAGCGGCACTTTATTATTGCATATCCAGCCGACCTTCATGGTTTCGTCGGTATCCAGCTTTACCGATACGATGTTCTCACCGTTCAGCGCGCTGTTTAGCTCCCCCGTACAGACAGTGTAGCCGTTTAAGCCGATAAGCAGGTTAAAAAGAGTGGCTCTGTCGCTTACGTGAATCGTTTTTCGGTGAGGCACCGTGCTTAATATTTCCTCGGAAAAGTAGAACGAGTTATAGCTGCCCTGCTCAAAGGCGAGAAAAGGGTAGTCCTCCAAATCTTCTATTATTACCGACTTCCTTTTTGAAAGAGGGTGACGGGAGCTTATAAAGATGTGCGGCTGCGCTTCAAAAAGCTTTTCAAATTTAAGATGATTTTCTTTAAGCAGCTTTTTCAGCACCTTTTCATTAAAATTGCTCAAATATATAATACCTATCTCACTTCTGAAATTTGTCACGTCGTCTATAATATCGTAGGTTCTTGTTTCCCGCAGCGTAAATTCGTACTCGCCGGCGTTCAATTCCTCTATCAGCTTTACAAAGGCCGTCACCGCAAAGGAATAGTGCTGTGTGGATACCGAGCAGAGCCGTTTCGCGGGCTTTCGGTGGGAGTACCGCTGCTCCATAAGCTGCGTCTGCTCGATTATCTGTCTTGCGTAGGATAAGAATTCCCTGCCGTCCTCGGAAAGGGAAATACCCTTAGAGGTGCGGTAAAATATCTCGATGCCGTATTCCTTTTCAATTTCCTTTAAGGCGGAGGAAAGGCTGGGCTGTGAGATAAAAAGCTGCTTCGCGGCTTCGGTTATGGAGCCGCACTCTACTATTTTTATGATATATTTAAGCTGTTGAAGTGTCATACCTTTTAACCTTAAAAAACTTTATAAAAATGTAACCCGTCAAAACCAAGGTAAAATGAAGTTTTGGCGGGTATATTTGTTATTGGGTAGGATGCTAAAGTTTGAAGCGGCAGATTCTTTGCAGGGAAGTAAATCGGCATCTGCCAACATTGCCGACATAGATTTCAGAACCCATAGCAAAGTTCGCATGTAAGGACGCAAACTGCCGTTCGCCCAAATCGTTGACAGGATGTTAACGCCCGAAGCGGCGGCTTCGCCTGCTTCTTTGTGAGTTGTAATTATTCACTTTAGGTGGCTTCGCCCCCTCGCGGAGCTAAGCTCCGCTTCACCCCTACTTCCTTTTTGCAGTGCAAAAAGGAAGCGAAAAAGACATTTGCGGCTTCGCCGCTTTTATTTTTTTTGATTTTTAATGATTATGTTAAGAGAACGCAGAGACGCTGCGGCCAATAATTAAAGCTGTTCTTCCTTTTCTTCGTCCTCGTCCGCTTCTTCCTCGTTTTCATCTTCGGAGCTCTCAACATTTACTTCGGGCATTTCGTCGTCTTCGGCAAAGAAATGCTCAAACTCCTCGTCGTCAACGGGGTCGTCAAAGGAATCGAAATCGTCGAAATCATCGTCCTCATAATTTTTTGTAAGCTTATTTTTCAGAAGCATTGTAGCCACGAACGCACCGCCCAAAACCGCGATAAGTCCCAAAATAAAACCGACAAAACCTTTATTCATATGAATATATCCTCCTTAGATGAAGTCTTTCCTTAAAGGGTAAAATCTTTTTTGAAAATATTACCTGCAAATATTATATAACATAATTTCCTTTTTTTCAAGTGTTATGGGAAATTTAGCAAAATATACAAATTTTTTACATATTTCCTGTTAAATTCATCAATATAGAAAGCGCGGCAACAGGCGCGGACTCACATCGTAAAATCCTTTTACCGAGTGTGGCGGGTATTATCCCGTTATTTTCGGCAAGCTCCGCCTCTTCGGGTTCAAAGCCGCCCTCGCTGCCTATAAAAACGCCGATTTTTGAAGCTTCCTTTACAGGCAATTCGGAAAGGCTTTTGCCGCCGCATTCATAAAAAAGTATTCCCGTTCCGATTTTGGAATATTCCGAAACGGCGGCTTTAAAGTCGGTCATTTTTCCGATTTCGGGAACTTTTCCGCCTCCGCACTGCTTTGACGCTTCCTCGGCAATTTTTTCCCAGCGCAGTATTTTTTTGACAATGCTTTTTTTATCGGGTCTCGATACGCACCTTTTTGAAAGCACGGGCACAATTTTACTTGCTCCCAATTCGGTTGCCTTTTGCACAATAAAGTCCATTTTATCGCTTTTTGGCAGACACTGGAACAGGGTTATCTCAACGCTCGGCCTTGCTTCGTTAGGTCTGCTTTCCAACACGTCAAATTCCACCAGCTCCTTTTGCACAGATACTGTCCTGCAAAGGAAATCATTGTATTCATTGTCGCATATCACCGCCAATTCGCCTATACCCATACGCAGCACCGTGCCGATATGCTTTGCGTCCTCACCCGTTATATACGCTTTTTCCCCGTCGTTTTTTCCGAAAAATCGGGGATAACGCCAGCGGTCGTTTTTTTCCTCCGTCGATGTTTTTTTAAGCTTGTCAGTTGATTCCAAATTTTTCACCGCCATTGAATAAATTTTCCACAAGTCGGCTTAAGCCCTTGTTTTTTTCCGAGGATAAGCTTTCGTCTTCCTCTAAAATCTCTTTGGAGTATTTTTGAGCAAGGTAGACCGTTTCAATGTCCTTAGTCATATCCGCTATTTTAAGGGGCGGAAGTCCGTGCTGGGCATAGCCGAAAAAATCTCCGGGGCCTCTCAGCTCCAAGTCTTTATTGGCTATCTCGAAGCCGTCGCTTGTTGCCGTCATTGTGTCGATGCGCGCCCTTGTGTACTCTCCCTTGCTGTCGGTTACGAGAATACAGTGAGACTGTGTGCTTCCGCGCCCCACACGTCCCCTTAGCTGGTGAAGCTGCGAAAGTCCGAACTGCTCCGCGTTCTCGATTATCATAACAACGGCGTTTGGAACGTCTATACCTACCTCTATAACGGTGGTGGCGATAAGCACGGAAATGTGATTTAACTTAAATTCGTTCATTACCTCGTCTTTTTCCGCCTGCTTCATCTTGCCGTGAAGAAGTCCCAAGGAAACTCCCGATAAATACCCGTTTTTTAACTCCTCAAAGTACTGCACCGCCGCCGCTTTATCGCCGACTCCCTCCTCAATGTGAGGACAGACGATATATGCCTGATACCCCTCGTTGACATATTTTATGATAAATCTGTACAGCCTTTGATGAAAGCTGCTGTCAACGCCGTAGGTTTTTATGGGAAGCCGTCCTTTGGGCATTTCGTTTAAAATGGATATATCTAAGTCGGCGTATATCATTAAGGCAAGGGTGCGGGGGATAGGGGTGGCGGACATTACTAAGCTGTGAGGGTTTTCGCCCTTTTCCTGTAATTTTGACCTTTGAGCCACTCCGAAACGGTGCTGTTCGTCGGTGACGGATAAGCCTAAATTATTAAATTCAACGTTTTTCTGTATCAGAGCGTGAGTTCCTACCACTATCTGCGCTTCGCCGCTTTTGATTCTCTCTTTAACAAGCTTTTTTTCTTTTGCCGTAAGCGAGCCTGTCAGCAGCTCCACCGTTATACCCAAAGGCTCGAGAAAGCTGCATAAGGTGTCTTTGTGCTGCTTTGCCAATATTTCGGTGGGTGCCATAAGGGTAGCCTGAAAGCCGTTTTTTACCGTAAAATACATCACCGCCGCCGCCACTAAGGTTTTGCCGCTTCCCACGTCGCCTTGAAGCAGTCTGTTCATGGGCAGGGGCTTCAGCATATCGGATATACATTCCTTTATGGCTTTTTTCTGCGCGTTTGTGGGCTGAAAAGGCAGGGAAGCAAAGAAGTCCTTTATATCCGCCTTTTTCATGGGAATACCCGTTTCGCGGCGTTTTTGTTTCCCAAGAAGTGACAGCCCCAATTGAAGTACTAAAAGCTCCTCAAAGGCAAGCCGTTTTTTCGCCTTTTCCAGCATTTCCTTGCTCTCGGGAAAATGGATATTGTAAACCGACTCCTTTAAGGGCAAAAGCTCCTCTTTTTCTCTTATATACTCGGGGAGCAGATCCTCAAATTCCGCTTTTTCCAAGGCGTTTATCATATTGGATATTATGACGCTGTTGGTAAGTCCCTTTGTGAGAGAATATTTGGGTACAATTTTGCTTTCGGTATCCGCCAAGATGAAAACGGGGGACAGGGCTTCTTTTTTCGCAAAGGTACAGGTCACCTTTCCGTAAAAAAGATAGCTGTACCCCTCCACTATCTTGTTGTAGGCAAATTGGTTGTTGAAAAAGGTTATCAGCATTTCGTCCGTGCCGTCGCTTACCGCAATGTGATATATGGTCACTTTGCCGAAGTAGGGCTTAAGCTTTTTGGTCACTTCTCCCTTAAAAACGCAGGTCTCCTCGTTTTCTATCTCGGCAATTTTTTTCGGCTCGGTGTAGTCGATATAATCCCTCGGATAAAAGCTTATTAAGTCCTCGGCGGTAGAAATGCCCAGTTTATCGTACATTGCCGCCCTTTTATCGCTGATGCCTTTTATTTTTGTTATTTCTGTGTTATTAGTAATCATTGTAAATCCATAATATAATATTTTGCTTCAAATACTCTGCCGTCGTGACAGGTGTAGCTGCCCATGTGGTCGAATTTCATTCCGATTTTTTCCATTACCTTGCCGCTGTTGGGGTTATCCACCGCGTGGTCGGAAATAAAGCGCTTTACACCCATTTTGCTTACGCAGTCAACCAACGCTTTCACGGCTTCGGAGGTGTAGCCTTGATGCCAGTAATCAAAGGCGAGATTGTAGCCTATGTTAAAGCGGTCACAGTCGGGATTGTATGCCCCTCCCGCCGCTCCTATAAGCTTTCCGTTTTCCTTAAGCTGAAAGCCCGCTTCAAATCTTTTTAAGCTTTCGTCCTCTACGCGGCGGATTGTTCTTTCAAGCCACTCTTTGGTTTCCTCCACGGTTTTATGGGTGGTGTACATCATGAATTTTGTTACTCTCGGGTCACTTGTCCATGTGTTGAAAATGTGCTCTGCGTCGGACATTGTTAAGGGTCTTAAAATAAGTCGTTCTGTTTCTATTATGGGTAATTTCATTCTTTGCTCCTATCTTTTCGTAATCATTCCAAATCCATGATATAATACTTAGCTTCAAACACTCTTCCGTCAAAGCAGGTGTAGCTGCCCATGTGGTCAAATTTCATTCCGATTTTTTCCATTACCTTGCCGCTGTTGGGGTTGTCCACCGCGTGGTCGGAAATAAAGTGTTTTATTCCCATTTTGCTTAAAGTATCGACCAACCCTTTCATAGCCTCCGAGGTGTAGCCTTGGTGCCAGTAGTCAAAAGCGAGATTATAGCCTATGCTCCAACGGTCAAATTCGGGCTTGTAATACGCTCCGCCGCTGCCTATAAGTTTTCCGCTTTCCTTAAGCTGAAATCCTATTTCATGTTTCTTAGAGTCGTTATCCTGTGCATCACGCTCTACGCTTTCAAGCCATTCTTTTGTTGTTTCACTGGATTTGTGGGTAGTATAGGTCATAAATTTTGTTACTCTCGGGTCGCTTGCCCATGTGTTAAAAATGTGCTCCGCGTCGGATACCTCTAAAGGTCTTAATATAAGTCTTTCGGTTTCTATTATTGGTAATTTCATTCTTTGCTCCTATCTTTTCGTAATCATTCCAAATCCATGATATAGTATTTCGCTTCAAATACTCTTCCGTCAAAGCAGGTGTAGCTGCCCATGTGGTCAAATTTCATTCCGATTTTTTCCATTACCTTGCCGCTGTTGGGGTTGTCCACCGCGTGGTCGGCAATAAAGTGTTTTATTCCCATTCCGCTTAAAGCATCGACCAGTCCCTTCATAGCCTCCGAGGTGTAGCCCTGGTGCCAGTAGTCAAAAGCAAGATTATAGCCTATGCTCCAACGGTCAAATTCGGGCTTGTAATGCGCTCCGCCGCTGCCTATAAGTTTTCCGCTTTCCTTAAGCTGAAATCCCACTTCACAGTCCTTGTGATCCTTGTTTTCCGCATTTTTGGCTACGTCTTCAAGCCATTCTTTTGTTGTTTCACTGGATTCGTGGGTGGTATAGATCATAAATTTTGTTACTCTCGGGTCGCTTGCCCATGTGTTAAAAATGTGCTCCGCGTCGGATACCTCTAAAGGTCTTAATATAAGTCTTTCGGTTTCTATTATAGGTAATTTCATTATATTTCGATTTTCCTTTATTATCAATGTTTTTCGGTTGTTTTTATAAGGCTTCCGCACCAATTCCGCACCAATATGATTTACCCTATACAAATTACTTCTTCAAACTTTTTCATTTGCTTTATTTTTTCATCTTCTGTTACATGGACGTATAATCCCATTGTAATACTGACATCTGAATGACCAAGTATTACTTGAAGTGTCTTTGGGTTCATATTAGCTTCGAT
>JAAVIG010000118.1 GCA_014796735.1 Oscillospiraceae bacterium | reverse complement strand
TGTCCATAATTGCTCCTTTTTTGTGTTTTTGGTCTTCAATCAAATTATAACACATTGGAGCAATTATGGATATATTTTTTTATTTTATATTTGTTTTCTTAAGTTCCCATGTATGGGGCAAAGCCCCCTGAAGTGAATAATTGCAGCCATTGCAGAAGCAGGCGGAGCCGCCGCTTCGGGTGTTGTCCTCCTTGTTAACGTTTTGGGCGGCGACGGTTCGTGTCCTTACGAACAAAGCGTCTGTTATGGGTGCTTGTTCGCATTCATGAAAAGCCGCCGCAACATAATAATATACCCGTCAAAACCTCATTGTATCTTGGTTTTGGCGGGTTTAATCTTTTTTGAAAAGCGATTTATGTTTAGGGTGCAATCCCATTTTTGTCGGGATAAGTCCAGCCCTCATAATGACCGTTCATCAGTGTATCTTTCGGAACGGCAGCCATATAGCAGAAACCACCCATAACGTCGAACTGTAATGAGCTTTCTTTAGGTGTACGGCTGTCAGCGGTATGCACAAAGAATAAATTTTCCTCATCAACAAGCAGCGCGCCGACTTTAAGATCGTATCCGCCGCGGCTCACTTCATCGTACTCGATCACATAACTGTAATCGCTGACAGGGTATTCAGCCGTCATTTTGTTGAACGGTTCGGCAATAGCCGTATCATAAAACAACAGCTCATCTTCTGTCAGTCCGTCGGCCGGCAAAGCGAGTTCGTACTGTTCAAGAGCGCAGTCGAGCTGCTCCTGCCCTTCGATTATCAGTAACCTCGGCGGGTGGCTGCCCGAAATAGATCCGCATTCATAGCTCAACAGGTATATATCATCAGCAGTCAGGAGCTTAGCGTTTTCGCCGTATTGGCTCATATCGATTCTAAGCTCTGTACCGTCGGCAGAGTAATGCTTTTCGGATTCATTCGCGGTCGTCGGCTCAACAGACGAAGCGGTGCTGTCTTCGACTTGTACGGTATCATTTGCCGTATTACCGCATGAGGTAAGAAAAAGGCTTAAAATACCAAGTACTATCAGGTATCGTTTCATAATTACCGTTCTTTCTTATATTAGTAATCTTTGCTATAATACTGATTATACAAGATATATCAATAAAAGTCAAGCTCACCCAATTGATATTATACGGTAATCAAACCTCTGACGGCTTCAAGCTTGCTTTCACCGATACCGCTTACCTCCATTAAGTCCTCTATACTGTTAAATTTTCCGTTTTCCTCTCTGTATTTAATGATCCTTTCGGCGATAGCTTCCCCTATCCCCGGAAGAGAGGTCAATTCCTCCGCCGAAGCGGTATTTATATTGATCAATGCGGGAGCTTTGGTATTTTCGGCCTTGTTTTCCTCGGCGTTGTCCCTCGGAATCTGTGTTTTCTCCGTAACGGTTATCTCTTTTACATAAATATCGTCGGATTTTCTTGTAATGTCGCATACAAGCAGCGTGATAATACAGGCGGATATAAATATAATTGAAAACAACCGAAAAAATGTCTTTTCCTTCATAGGTTCACCTTGCTCAAAAAAGTTAGATTTAAAATGTCGTTAGGTAAACTTATTTGCGTTATATAATTGCTTATATTTGATATTTTATCAATATAATTTTATCATAAAACTAACTATATGTCAACCGACTGTTAGGATTTCCGTACGGCAGCGGCATTTTGTAAAAGACTTATCCTAAGATATTTTGTTTTTCATTTACGAAAAATTTTTTTCTGCAAGTTGTTTTTTTAAATTTTCACCACTTTTTACCACAAACCAAATATGGAGAAAAAGTCACAATACAAGCACAAGATATTGAAAAATCTATATTATCTCCAAATTACGACTAAATTTTTTGTGCATATATAACAAAATTGTCCTTAAAATTTTTTCGTTTTTTCCTTGTAAGAAAATTTTTAAAAGGTTGATTTTTACCTTTTTGTAGTGTATAATTTATTTAAGTGGAAAAATAGTCACTTTTGTGGTGAAAAGTTGATAGCGGTTGATCCGACATGAAAGGGGGAGTTCATAATGAGGGGCGAATTTAAAAGTACACTTGACCCCAAAGGCAGAATGAATTTTCCCGTAAAGCTGAGAGAGGAGCTTGGCACATCCTTTGTAATTTCAAAAACCATAGATAAGCAATGTATAAAGGTTTATTCAAAGGACGACTGGGACGCGCTGGTAAAGTCCATACGAGAGATGCCGCAGGTCAAGACCGCGGTCATTCAGAGATTTTTATTCGGCAGCGCGTTTGAAATAGAACCGGACAAGCAGGGGCGTGCATTGATCCCCGCTCCGCTGCGTGAATATGCGCAGCTTAAAACGGATATAGTAATCGTAGGCCTAGAGGGCAGAGCGGAGATATGGGATAAGGAAAACTGGGATAAGCTCAATTCCTCTCTCAATATGGACGAGCTTTTGTCCGTCGCTATGGAAATGGGTCTTTAATATGGAGTTTCAGCATAAATCCGTGCTTCTTAACGAAAGCATAGAGGGATTAAATATAAAAGCCGACGGCGTTTATGTGGACTGTACCACGGGCGGTGGAGGACACAGTCTTGAAATAGCGAAAAGATTGCAAGGCGGCAGGCTTTTTTGCTTCGATCAGGACAGGGAAGCTATTGAGGCCGCAAAAATGCGGCTTAGAGGGTATTCCCCCGTTTTCGTAACACGCAACTTTGCGGAAATGGGGGAGGCTCTCGCCGAATACGGAGTTAAAGCCGCCGACGGTATTCTTATGGACTTGGGGGTAAGCTCCTACCAGCTTGACAATCGGGCAAGAGGCTTCTCTTACCACGACGACGCGCCTCTCGATATGCGCATGAGCGGAGAGGGAGAAAGCGCGCGAGATATAGTAAACGAATACGAATCGGAAGAGCTTATCCGTATTTTGCGGCTTTACGGCGAGGAAAAATACGCGGTAAGCATTGCCAAAGGAATAGTTAAGGCAAGAGAGCAGGCGCCCGTTGAGACCACCTCTCAGCTTGCCGAGATAATCAAAAACAACGTGCCCGCAAAGGTAAGAAAGGAAAAAAATCCTTGCAGAAAAACCTTTCAGGCAATACGCATAGAAGTGAACAGAGAGCTTGAGGTGCTTGAAAAAGGACTGGCGGCAGGGTTTGAGCTGCTTGCAAACGGCGGAAGAATGGCGATAATCACTTTCCATTCCTTAGAGGACAGGATCGTAAAAAACGCTTTTCGCGAATACTGCACGGGCTGTACCTGTCCTCCCGATTTTCCCGTATGTGTGTGTGGAAAAAAGCCGAGGGCAATGCTTGTGAATAAAAAACCCATAACCGCGGAGGAAAAAGAGCTTGAAGAAAATCCGAGAAGCAGGAGCGCAAAGCTGAGAATACTGGAAAAGCTTTGATTCCTGCCTGTTTGAAAGGGAATGATAAAATGTACGCTTATAACAGAAGCAATGTGGCGTATGACCTGTCGCAGTTTGACACCGACGGGCGTGTACGCAGACAGCCGAAGCAGTCAAAGGCTCATTTAAAAATGCACAAGACCTCCGTCGCCAAGAGCGGCAACTGGTTTAAGACCATAGTATTAGTCACCTTTGCGGCAATAGTTGCTTTTATGTTTGTAAACAGCAAGGCGGCGCTGTCGGAGGTCTCCACCGAAATAAGCAGCAAAAGCTCTGAGCTTCAGGAGGCAAAAAGAGAAAACACCCGTTTGCAGGCACAGCTTGATAACATGGTCACTCTGAGCAAGGTAGAGGAAATAGCAATTTCGGAGCTGGGACTTCAAAAGACGGCGAAAAGTCAGGTGCGCTACATTTCCGTGCACGACCGCACTATGGTACAGGTCGCCGAGCGGGAGGAAAACGTATTTGCATCTCTGAAAAACTGGCTTGATAGTGTTTCGGAATATTTGGGCTTTTAGGACAATATAATATTTCAGGACTTGTTCTCATAGGTTATGCCTTATACCGATAGGTCTGCCTATGAGAACAATATTATCTGTTGGTTTAATTGCTCTTTATCATAGAAAGGACAGATCTTATGGCAAATACCCCAACAAAAAAAATGCGCAATCGTGTTTTTTGGTTTGTATTTTCGGCACTGCTTTTATTTACCGCTTACATATGCGTAAAGCTTTTCGACGTGTCTATCGTAAATTCGGAATATTACCGCTCAAAGGCTAATAACCAACAGCTTACCAGATTCTCCATAAGCGCCAACAGAGGTACCATTTACGATTCCGACGGTAAGATATTGGCGCAAAGCTCCACTGTCTGGGACATCATTATGAGCCCCGGAGATATTCACGAATACGATGCGGATAAAACGGAGGAGATATGCAAGGGAATAGCCGAAATATGCGGAGTTGACGTCAACAAGCTTCTTGAGGAGTGCAAAAACGTAAATAATAGGCATTACATCGTAAAAAGCAAGGTAGGCAAGGACATAAGAGACGCTATAACACAGTTCAGGATCGACAATGAGCTTGCGCGGTGGTCCGTCGCACCCGTTGAAAATTCCCAAAGGGATTATCCCAACGAGACCTTGGCTTCTTCCATAATCGGCTTTACAAACTATGACGGCGACGGCGTTTACGGAATCGAGGCCTATTACGATGAATATTTGCAGGGCGTTGACGGAAAGGTCGTGACCGCTCTTGACGCCCACGGCGGCGCAATGCCTTATCAGTACGAAACGCGGTACGAGGCAAAGGACGGCAACAGCCTTTATCTTACGATAGATTCCACCTTGCAGTACAGCCTTGAAAAAAACCTTGAAATGGTTTTAACACAGCAAAATGTTCAGAACCGCGCCTGCGGCATTATTATGAACGCCAAAACGGGAGCGATACTCGCAATGGCAAGCGCTCCCACCTACGACCTGAATAAGCCCGCCGCATTAAGCGATTATTTCAAGGCAAAGCTCGAAAAATACGAGGAGAAACTAAGGGAAGACGAGAACGAGTACACCGAGGAGGAGATAGAGGAGCTTCTGGATCAGCGGGAGGCGGTATTCCGCGAGACACAGTGGAACAATAAGGCTATTTCCGAGCTGTATATCCCCGGTTCGGTATTTAAGGTCGTTACCGCCGCCGCGGCGGTGGAGGAAGAGCTTATAGGCGCCGATTCATATATCACCACCTGTCTTGGAGCCGCCGAGGTCGCGGGTACCAAAATCGAGTGTTGGAACGCCGGAGGACATGGCGAGATGGATCTGCAGCATGCGCTTATCAATTCCTGCAACCCTTCTTTCATAGCCATAGGACAGCTTTTGGGATCAAAGAATTTCTGCAATTACTTTGAAGCTTTCGGACTGACCGAAAAGACGGGAGTTGATCTTCCCGGAGAAAATACATCTATTTATGTGGAATATGACCGTATGGGTCCCGTTGAGCTTGCAAGCTCGGCTTTCGGTCAGACGCACAAGCTGACCCCGTTACAGATGATAACCGCTTACGCGGCGGTGATAAACGGAGGGTATCTGGTTACTCCTCACGTTGTAGACAAGATAGTTGACGGCACGGGAAACGTTATAAAAACCAACGGCACTAACGTTAAAAGACAGGTCATAAGCGAGGATACCAGCGCCACAATGCGCATGATGCTTGAAAACGTGGTTCAAAGCAACGGCGGCTCCAACGCCTATATGGCGGGCTACCGCATCGGCGGAAAGAGCGGTACCTCGGAAAAGCTTGACGAATACAGCCAAGCGAACATGAGATTTGTGGGAAGCATGTGCTGCTTCACTCCCGCGGACGATCCCGAAATCATAATGCTTGTTATGGTTGACGAGCCGATGAACGGTCAGATCTACGGAAGCCGTGTTGCCGCTCCCGTAATTTCCGCGGTGTTCAGCGAATGTCTCGAGCATATGGGCATTTACGCCCAGTATACGGCGGAGGAATTGGCAAATCAGGACACCACAGTTCCTTATATATTGGGAAGTCACGGACTTACCGCGATCAGTGCCTTAAAGAACAACGGTCTTAACTACGAATTTGTGGGCGACGAAAACGGAACGGTTGTAAGCACGGTTCCCGGCGCAATGTTTACAATTCCCAAGGGTGGAACGGTAGTGATCTACATGGATGACAGCGAAAAGGAAACAGCCACGGTGCCCAATGTTATCGGCATGACGGTAGAACAGGCAAACGCCGCGATAACCTCGGCGGGATTCAATATAAGCCTGTCCGGCGGCGCGATAGAAAACGAAAAAGCGAAGGCGGTCAGCCAGTCTATAGAGGCGGGCGAGGAGGCTTACCGCGGCGCGGTGGTTGAGGTCACGTTCTTCCTTAACGACGAAACGGGCTGATATCGAGAAAACAATATGCTCATTTTTCCGATACAGCGCGGCGCTTGAACCTGTTTGAAGCCGCGCGGCGAATCAATAATCAATACTAAAAGGCGGAGTTTGCCCCGCCTTTATACTTCATGAGGGATAACGAATGACGCTTTACGACATTTGCCCTTTGGCAAAGGAAAATAACATTCCCAATACCGAAATAAATTCGGTGACAGATAATACGAAAAGCTTTCAAAAGGGAGATATTTTCGTTTGCATCAAGGGCAGCAATTTTGACGGACACTCTGCTGCAAAGGAAATGGAAGAAAATGGCGCGGCTCTTATTGTGGCGGAAACGGACACGGGCTGCAAAAGACAGATCATCGTGCCCAACACAAGGAATTATTATGCTTATTTGGCCGCCAATTACTACGGGAATCCCCAGAACAAGCTCAGAATGATAGCGGTAACGGGCACCAACGGAAAGACCACCGTTGCTCATATCGTACAGCATATTTTAAATGAGAACGGGAAAAAGTGCGCATGTATCGGCACGGCGGGCTATGACCTGTGCGGTGCTTTTTACGAGGCGGACGGCGACGTACCCACTACCCCGAGACAAACGGACTTGTTTCGCTACTTGGCGGAGGCGGTGGAAAACGGGGCGGAGTATTGCTCGATAGAAGCTTCCTCGCAGGCCTTGGCACAGGGCAGACTTTTCGGGATAACCTTTGAGATGGGGATATTTACCAACCTTACCCAAGATCACCTTGATTTTCACGGCACAATGGAAAATTATTATAAGGCGAAAAGATCGCTTTTCCTGAACTGTAAAAAAGCCCTGATATGCGTTGACGACAAGTACGGGAAAAGACTTTACAGAGAGCTTGACGGGGAAAACAAAAGATCGTGCAGCATAACCGACGCGGCGGATTATTACAGCGTGAATATAAAAACGGCGCCCTCTTATGTAAGCTACTGGTTCAGCAGCGCAGGGGACGAAAAGTCCTTTCCGATCAAGTTCGGCATGCCGGGAAAATTCAACGT
>JAAVIG010000117.1 GCA_014796735.1 Oscillospiraceae bacterium | reverse complement strand
ATTTCCGATCGACAGCAAAAATTGTCTATACTATGATCGGAAATTAGTATTAAATTGCCTTTTCAAGATTTGTATCTATAACCATCAGGTATTCTGATGTATGCCCGTATATGTTCATCTATTGGTCTGTAAAGGACTCTTGATATATTATCGTGGAAAGTATTTCCCTCCGCCGTGATAATCCCACTGTCTTTAACTTCCAAAATAATGCCTATGTGGTCATGTTCCTGATCAATAAAAACTCGATCATAAAGAACAATATCTCCTGTTTCCGGAATGAAATTCTCATCATGCTTATGATACTCTATTCGACTATCTCCAATCGCGTATTCTTCCCACCCAACACAGCCTGCTAAGTTGCATGTCACACATTCATTTGGACGATACGGAATTACAAATCCTGCCTCAATGCAGCAATAATAAACAAATGCCGCACACCATAATTTATCAGCATCTCTGAGATTCCATTTGGGAAAATATTTAATAATTGGGCCAATGTTTGATTCCCTGCCCTCAATATATCCATGAAAAGGCTTTTGTGCTTTTTCCCTTGCAACCGCAGCCAGCCTTTGCCTTGTTGCGTTTTCCATATCTTCCATCCGTAATTCCAATTGTTAAGTTCCCCCAATTTATCAAAGGGCTGTCTATTTTACGACAGCCCCTTAATTATTATCTAAAGCCTAACGATCAGCCCTGTGCCTTTTCCTTCCTCTTAGCCTCGATATCCGCCAAGGCTTCCTTTCTGGAAAGTCCGATCTTGCCCTGCTGGTCGATCTTGATTATCTTAACGATTATCTCGTCGCCAACGTTGCAAACGTCCTCCACTTTTTCAACACGGCGGTTTTCCAGCTCGGAAATATGCACCATGCCCTCCTTGCCGGGAGCAAACTCAACAAACGCGCCGAAGCCCGTAACACGCACTACCTTGCCCTTGTAGATAGAACCTATTTCGGGAACAAGGGTGATAGCCTTTATCATCTCCACGCAGTCTCTTGACTTCTTTTCGTCATTGCCACAGATGAATACGTTGCCTTCCTCGTCAATGTCGATCTTCACCTCGAAGTCGGCGCAAAGCTTCTGAATAACCTTGCCGCCGGTGCCTATAACCTCGCGTATCTTGTCAACGGGCACCTTCATGTTTATCATCTTGGGAGCCCACTGGTTAACGGTGGGACGTGCTTCGGGTATCGCCTTAAGCATAACCTCGTCAAGGATATAGTCGCGCGCCTTGTGGGTCTTTGCAAAAGCGTCCTTGATTATCTCGGGGGTAAGACCGTCTATTTTAAGATCCATCTGAATAGCGGTGATACCCTTGTGAGTGCCGCCTACCTTAAAGTCCATGTCGCCGAAGAAGTCCTCAAGACCCTGAATGTCAACCATTGTCATCCAACGCTCGCCCTCGGTTATCAAGCCGCAGGAAATACCCGCAACAGGCGCCTTAATGGGAACGCCCGCGTCCATAAGGGAAAGGGTGGAGCCGCAGATAGAAGCCTGCGATGTAGAACCGTTTGAGGATAATACTTCGGAAACAAGTCTGATAGCGTAAGGGAATTCCTCAACCGAAGGAATAACGGGCTCCAAAGCTCTTTGAGCAAGCGCGCCGTGACCTATCTCACGTCTGCCGGGGCCTCTGCTGGGCTTGGTCTCGCCTACGGAGTATGAGGGGAAGTTGTAGTGGTGCATGTAACGCTTTTCCTCTTCCTCGTCAAGTCCGTCAAGCTTCTGCGCATCGCTTACGGGTCCAAGTGTGGTGACGGTGAGAACCTGTGTCTGTCCTCTTGTGAACAAGCCCGAACCGTGAACACGGGGCAGTAAACCTACCTCTGCCGCCAAGGGGCGCATCTGATCCATTCCTCTGCCGTCAACACGCTTCTGCTCGTCAAGCAGCCAGCGGCGTACTATAAACTTTTGCAGCTTATAAATGCACTCGTCTATCATAGCAAGCTGTTCGGGGTACTTTTCATCGTACTCAGCATGGATTTCGTCCTTAATGGGCTGTAATCTTGCTTCGCGTATATTCTTATCGTCGGTATCCAAAGCGTACTTTACCTTGTCGGTGTACTTGTTCTGAATGTCCTCAAACAGATCGTGATCCACGTCCATGGACTCGAAGCTGAACTTGGGCTTGCCGATCTCTTCTCTTATGCTGTTGATAAAGGGAATGATAGATTTAACGATCTCCTCGTGACCTTTCATGATCGCGTTGAACATGGTGTCGTCGTCCACCTCGTTTGCGCCCGCCTCTATCATTACGACCTTCTTTTCGCTGGAAGCAACGGTCAATTGCAGGTCGGACTTTGCTCTCTGCTCGGCATCGGGCATAAGCACGATCTCGCCGTCAACAAGACCGACGGAAATACCGCCGATAGGTCCGTTCCAAGGAATATCGGAAATTGAAACGGCAATGGAAGCGCCTATCATTGCGATAATTTCGGGCTGCGTATCGGGATCAACCGCCAGAACCGTCATAACGATTGATACGTCGTTTCTCATATCCTTCGGGAACAAGGGGCGCATGGGGCGGTCAACCACACGGGAAGTCAAAATAGCCTTTTCGCTCGGTCTGCCCTCTCTCTTTAAGAAGCTTCCGGGGATTTTTCCGACAGCGTACAGCTTTTCCTCGTAGTCAACCGACAGAGGGAAGAAGTCAACGCCCTCTCTGGGCTTTTCGCTGGCGGTAACGTTTACCATTACCACTGTGTCGCCGTAGTGTACCCAGCAGGAGCCGTTGGCAAGTCCGCAGACCTTTCCCGTTTCAACGGAAAGCTCTCTGCCCGCAAAGGTGGTTTTAAAAACCTTGTAATTTTCAAACATCTTTTTTACCTTTCCTTTCACCTTTCGGAATGAGGAAATGCTTTAGCAATAAATTCAGCTCTTTCGTTCAGGCGCAGAGCTTGTCCCGAAAAGGCTCAATTTAATGCTAATAAACATTTCCTTTTCCTTTTTTATTTATGTCCTATGGGCGTAAATTTTTATGCGCCGCGCCGCCGACAGGCAAAAAATATACACCCAAAAGGCAAAAGGGCAGAACAATAAAACGTTCCGCCCTTAGATAACAAATTACTTACGAATACCAAGCTTCGCAACGATAGCACGGTAACGCTCAATATCCTTCTTCTGCAAATAGTTAAGCAGATTACGTCTGTGACCTACCATCTTGTGCAAGCCGCGTCTTGAATGGTGATCCTTCTTATGTGTCTTCAAATGCTCGGTAAGGTCGGAAATTCTCTTTGTGAGAATGGCGATCTGTACCTCGGGAGAACCCGTGTCCTTTTCGTGTGTGCGGTTATTTTCGATAATCGCGGTCTTTTCTTCTTTCAGTAACATTGTTTACACCTCTTGAAATTTTATTTTCCAATTCTTAGCAATGGGATACGGTGTTTCCCCATGGGGGCAAATTCCTCAATGCCAAGGAAAGGATTACATGCTGTAAAAACAGCAGATTTATTATACCACATCAGTATGACTTTGTAAATAGTTTTTTGAAAAAATTTTAAATATTATATATCAACTGTCAAAACGCCTTCAGTACCGTAGCTCAGCCTGTCCTTAATTCTTCCGTCCTCAAAACAAAACCCTCCGCCAATCGCATCGGGATCATGGGAAATAGAATTTATAAGCAAAGTCTTTTTTGCCGCCAATCCCGCCTGCTGCACGTATTCCGCTTCATACCTTGCCCAATCACCCTCACCGAAATTAACATAGATCGGCCATATCAAAACACCGGTCGTTTTAAATTTTTCGGGATAATCCCACAGATCTCCGCACAACGCAATACGGAAAAGCCGCCCGCGATAGCTTATTTCATCGGTCTCACTGCCTTCGCAGTAATGCTCGTCGGTAATTGTGTACTCCTTCCACCCTTTGGATATGCGTCTGTAGTTGTGTACAAGCTTTCCTTTTTCAATAAGGGCGCAGGAGGAGTAGATTTTTTCGCTGCTTCTTTCCATATAACCTATCAAAAGATCAACACCGTACTTCAATGTCAGTCCGCATAGCCGTTCCATTGTTTCCGAATTTGCCGAAACCGCGGCGTTCTTATCTCTTTCGTAATCCCAAACAAGAGAATCAAAGCCTTGCAAAAAGGATTCTCCGAAGCAGAGCAGATCGACGATTCCTTGGACTCCGCCCATTGCTTTTTCTATCTGAGAAATATTGAACGTCGGATCGTTATTTTTAAATTCATAAACCGCTAATCCTATCTTCATACATTTAACTCTTTTCCCGTCTTTGTAAATTACACCGACAGTCAGTAAAGAAGGCGATATTTTTTCGGTTTGCAATGCGTCTTAACAAAGGTACAATTGCTTGTAACAATTTTTAACAATTTTCGATCAGCCCGCATTTTTTCTGCTTGTTCTCTTTGTACTGCTTACCGCCTTTTTTTCTCCGTGTACTCTTTCGGGCTGCGTTCCGTTCTTAACATTTTCGGCGGTAACTATCACCTTCACCAAAGCCGGATCGGAGGGCGCCTCAAACATTGTTTCGGAAAGTAATTCCTCCACTATTGTGCGAAGTCCTCTCGCGCCCGTTTTGCGTTCAACCGCCTTTTTGGCTATTTCTTTGAGAGCGTCGGGCTGAATCTCAAGCTCGATATTATCCAAGCCGAATAAATAAGTATACTGCTTCACCAATGCGTTTTTAGGCTCTACCAATATCTTTACAAGCGCTTCCTCGTCAAGCTCGTCCAGAACGGTAACGATAGGAAGCCTTCCCACAAGCTCGGGAATTATGCCGTATTTTACCAAGTCCTCGGGAGAAACCTCGTGAAACGCCTCCGACAGGCTGTGCTCCTTCTGGCTTCTCACATCAGCGCCGAAGCCGAGAGCGGAAGAGTGAATTCTGGAAATAATATTTTTTTCGATACCCTCAAATGCGCCGCCGCAGATAAAGAGGATATTCTGAGTGTTTATCTGGATAAATTCCTGATTGGGGTGCTTTCTGCCTCCCTGCGGGGGAACATTGGAAACGGTGCCCTCAATTATTTTCAAAAGTGCCTGTTGTACGCCCTCGCCGCTTACGTCTCTTGTAATTGAGGTATTTTCGGAACGGCGGGAAATTTTGTCTATCTCGTCAATATAGACTATTCCCCTTTCGGCGGCCTCTATATCAAAATCGGCTGCCTGTATCAATCTTAAAAGGACGTTTTCCACGTCCTCGCCAACGTAGCCCGCCTGTGTCAGAGTAGTAGCGTCCGCAATGGCAAAGGGAACGTTCAGAGTTTCCGCAAGGGTCTGCGCTAACATAGTCTTGCCAACGCCCGTAGGCCCCAGCAAAAGCACGTTGCTTTTCTGAAGCTCGATACCGCTTTCCTCCTTGCTGCCGCTCTCGTTGGCAAGCACTCTTTTGTAGTGATTGTATACCGCAACGGCCAAAACCTTTTTGGCTTCGTCCTGCCCGATAATGTATTCATCAAGAATAGCCTTTAATTCGGCAGGCTTGTGAAGCCTTTCCTTTTTCAACGAACCGCTGTACTTGGCGGCTCTGCCGCTGTCGCGGTCAATTCTCGGAACCTCGCCCTCCTCAAGAAGCATATTGTAGGAGGCAAGAACACATTCGTTGCATATAACGCCGTTTTTGCCCAGTAACATTCTTGAAACATAGTCTTCGGTTTTTCCGCAGAAATTACATTTTAGCATAGTATCATGCCTTTCTCGAAGCACTTTGCTGAACGATGTTCAAAACAATACTGCCAAACTAATTTCCCTTATAATACCGCCTATACACAGTCATTCACCTTTGAAAGACTAGCATTGTCATTAAGCGGCGGCAAATACGTTTGATTATGTTTGAACGTTGTTCAACGCTATACTTCCTTTAAAATAAATTCTATTTTTCCCAAAGGAATTAACGCTTATCAAAAATTTTGTCCACGATACCGTATTCAAGCGCCTCCTGGGCTGTCATATAATTGTCTCTGTCGGTATCCGCAACTATCTTTTCATAAGGCTGACCTGTCATTTCGGATAACATTCTGTTCATTTTTTCCTTAACACGGATAATGTGCTTTGCCACAATATCTATATCGGAGGCCTGCGCGCGTCCCGTACCTCCCGAGGGCTGATGAATCATTACCTCGGCGTTGGGCAAACAGATTCTCTTGCCCTTTGTACCTGCCGCCAGCAAAAAAGCGCCCATTGAAGCCGCCATACCCATACAAATAGTGGAAACGTCGCACTTGATATACTGCATGGTGTCATAGATCGCCATACCGTCGGTGATAGAACCGCCGGGGCTGTTGATATAAAGCTGAATATCCTTGTCAGCGTCCTGTCCCTCAAGGAACAAAAGCTGTGCCACAACGAGGCTTGCCGTGGTGGCGTTGACCTCTTCGTGAAGCATAACGATTCTGTCGTTAAGAAGTCTGGAATAGATGTCGTATGCGCGCTCGCCCCGTCCGGTCTGTTCAATAACGGTGGGCACCAAGCTCATATAATTTTTGTCCATTTCTGTCCTTTCCGACCGCACCTCATTCGGAGCATGTTTGCAAGCAAGCTCAAAAAGGATACGGCCTTTCCTGTCTTTCGGAGCTGTTTTTCGATACCATTTTGACCTCACTATAAAAACAAGGTTAATACTAATATCTGTTTTGACGGTAGATTTTGTTATATTTTGTCTACCGTCAAGACAGATATTAGTATAAAACGGTATCGCACCCGAAACACCGATCCTTTTTCATAAATTGATCAGTATAGAGCAGCCCCATTATTCTACACAATTTCTTAAAATACGCATTTTCATATTTAACAGCAAACCGCATAAACGTACAAAAGCACATTATGCGGTATATCTGTTAAGTTTTTGTCCTGCTGAAATTTGCCGCGATTTATTAAGACGCGATCTCCGCATTGTCCTTAACGAAGTTGAACGCCTTCTCAACCCTTACGTCCTCGCTGAGAGCGTCGGCGGAAATAATGTTCTTAACCTTTTCAACTTCCATCTTATGCTCTTCCGCAAGATCGCTGTAGTGCTTTTCGAGGTCTTCCTCGGCGGCCTGAATGTTTTCAAGCTGTGCGATCTTCTCCAAAGCAAGTCTGAGCTGAATCTGCTTTGTAGCCGCTTCCCTGAAATTCTCTCTGAACTGCTCCATGGTAGCGCCTGTGTACTGGAGATAATCCTTTACGGTGATGCCCTGGTATCTGTTTCTGTACTCCCAATCGCGCACCATTTCGTTGATGCGGTTTTCGTACATAACCTCGGGGATCTCGCCCTCAAGCTTTCCGATCAAGGTGTCGTTAATGGCTGTCTCAACCTCCTGATCGGCGGCTTTCTCAGCCTGCTCGGTAAGCTTGCCCCTGATGTCACCCTTAAGCTCGTCCAATGTATCGAATTCGCTTACGTCCTTCGCGAACTCATCGTCAAGCGCCGCAAGCTCCTTACCCTTGATCTCATGGATAAGGCACTTGAATACCGCGGGCTTGCCCTTCAATTCCTCGGCGTTGTAATCCTCGGGGAATGTAACGTTTACTTCAAAGGGCTCGTCAATGCTCTTGCCAACTATCTGATCCTCAAAGCCGGGGATAAACTGACCGCTGCCCAGAACAAGGCTGTAATTGTCCGCCTTGCCGCCTTCAAAGGCAGTACCATCAACAAAGCCCTCAAAATCAAATACTACCGTATCGCCGTTCTGAGCGGGACGGTCGGTAACGTCAATGATTCTCGCGTTTCTGTCCTGCATAGCTGCAAGCTGCTTGTCCACGTCCTCATCTGTTACAGTCTTGACAATTTTTGTTACTTTTATTCCCTTGTAGTCGGAAATACTTACCTCGGGCTTAGTGGTAAACACTGCCTTAAAGGTTACGCCCTCTTCCTTGTTTACGGAAGACACCTCGATATTGGGCATGTCCACAACGTCAAGTCCCGCTTCCTTTATAACTGAGTCGATATTTTCTCTGTACAATGAGTTAACAGCGTCGTCATAGAAAACGCCCTCGCCGTAATGGGTCTCAATCATCTTACGGGTAGCCTTGCCTTTTCTGAAGCCGGGAACTGTGATGCTCTTTCTTCTTTTAAGGAACGCCTGTTGAAGAGCGGCTTCAAATTCGTCAACACTGTTTCTGAATTCTACCTCAACGGTATTTACTGCGGTTTTGTTGTTAGAAATAATTTCCATTTAATTTTCCTCCGTTTTTACAGTCTTGATTATTATAGCACATTTTTGTAAAAATTTCCAGTGATTTTTTGAAATTTTTTTAAAAAATTCACAAATTTTTTTGAGATAGGTTTCCGTAGGTACACTGACACAAAAAATTAAAATTTCTCCACCAATATCGGCGTAAAATTAACACAGTCGCAGGAGGTTATCTGAAAGGTCACTCCGTCATATTCCCCGTTAAAGGCTTTTTTAACCGCCATTCCGTGAACGTGTCCGTAATAGCAGCGGGTTATGCCGTGTTTTTTCATTACGTCTAACATGTAGTAGTTTTTTTCGGTGCCGAATATGGGCGGGTAGTGAAGAAAAGCGACAGGCTCTCCCCCTAACTTCTTCCCTTCCAGCACCGACATTTCAAGCCGCCCCGCTTCCCTGTTCAGCAGCTTTGCGTCAAAGGGGGCGGTATCGTCGTTTATCCAGCCCCTTGTGCCGCAAACGGAAATATTGCCCGCAAGATAGGCGTTGTTATTGAGTATTTGTATTTTATCGAAGCCCTTTTGCCGCAAAAAAGCGTCCATTTTCGATTTGGTGTTCCACCAGTAATCGTGATTGCCTTTAATAAAAATCTTGCTGCCCTTAAGATTATTGTTGATAAAGGAGAAATCCTTTTCGGTGTTCTCCAGGCTCATTGCCCAGGATATATCGCCGTTTATCACCACCGTATCGCTGTCCGATACCAAGCTGTTCCAGTTTTCGGTTATTTTATCAACATGATTGCTCCAGCCCTTGAATATATCCATAGGCTTATCCGAGCCAAAGGATAAGTGCAGATCGCCAAGCACGTATAAACTCAATTTATCACCTACCTCTGCCCAAATACTTGAATTATTTCTTCAAAAATTCCATAACCGTTTCGGGCATCTTTTCGCGGTCGATAACGCCCTTGAATCTGATCTCCTTATTTTTTGTTGCCGCCAAAGGCTCGGGAATAACGGTGCGGGTCATTTCTTCAAGCTTTTCTATAATACCGAACTCGTCAAGTCCGTCGGCGTTTCCGCCCAGTGCGTCAAATACCGCCGCGCCGAACTTGTAGGGGTTGGCGGTGGAAGCGATAAGAGTTTTGGTGCTGTCGCCGGTATTCTTCTTGTAATCATTATACACCTTATAGGCTACCGCGGTGTGGGTGTCCATAAGATAAGAGTAGCTTTCAAAGCAATCCTTTATTGCCGCCTTGGTTTCGGTATCGTTGCAGCAGCCCGCGTAAAACAGGTCGGCAATCCTTGCCTTTACTTCGGGTGTGACCTCGTATCTGCCCGTTTCCTTTAATGCAGTGAACCACTGATTTATTAAATCCGTGTTTTCATCGGAAAGATGATACAAAAGACGTTCCAAATTGCTGGAAATGAGAATGTCCATTGAGGGGGAAACAGTAGTGTAGAAAGCTCTGTTGCGGTCGTATACGCCTGTGTTTATAAAATCGGTGAGAATGTTGTTTGCGTTGGAAGCACAGATAAGCTTGTTTACGGGAAGTCCCATTTCCTTTGCGTAGTATGCCGCAAGGATATTGCCGAAGTTGCCTGTGGGTACTACTATGTTTATTTTTTCGCCGTACTCGATCTCTTTGTTTTTAACAAGCTCCGCGTAAGCCGAAATATAGTAAACTATCTGAGGAGACAATCTGCCCCAGTTTATTGAGTTTGCGCTGGAAAGCACTATACCCGCCTTTTCAAGCTCCTTTGCAAACCCTTCGTCGGTAAAGATCGCCTTTACTCCGTTCTGGCAGTCGTCAAAGTTGCCCCTTACCGCGCATACGAAGACGTTTTCGCCCTCCTGCGTCTGCATCTGACGCTTCTGCATATCGCTTACGCCGTCCTCGGGATAGAATACGCTTATGGTGGTACCCTTTACGTTTTTGAAGCCCTCCAAAGCGGCTTTGCCCGTGTCGCCCGAGGTTGCTACCAAAATCGCCGTTTCCTTGTCGGGTATGGTTTTCTTCGCGGAAACTGTAAGGAGATATGGGAGTATCTGCAATGCCATATCCTTAAAGGCGCAGGTGGGGCCGTGCCATAGTTCGAGAATGTATGTGCCCTGTAAAAGGTGTGAGATTTCCGCAATGTTTTTGGTGTCGAAATTATCGCCGTAAGCGTTTTCAACGCAGTGTCTGATCTCCTCGTCCGTGAAGTCGGTCAGAAACAGCTTGAAGATGTCAAAGGCTCTTTCGGCATAGCTTTTATCACATAAGGCGAGTATGTCGTCCTTTGTTATCTCGGGGAGGGACTCGGGTACGAATAAGCCGCCCTCGTGGGATAAGCCTTGGGCAATCGCTTGGGCGCTTGTTATGGTTATGGCGGGGGTTCTGGTGCTTTTGTAGTTCATGGTGGTGTTCCTTTCTTTATTTCCTCAAACGGCGGAGGGGGTAAAAAATTTCCTCAATCGGCGGAGTGCCTTTTTATAACTGCGTTTTAAGCTGTGAAGTGCTTTTCGTAGCAACTGCCGATTGTTTGATTTTTAAAACTGCGCTTTTAGCTGTGTTATTTTTATTTGCAATAAGTGCCAATTTACTAATTCTTAGAGCTACGCTTTATGTAATGTTTTCTTTTAACTCGGAAGCGAGTGCAGCACGCCTCCCGCGGGGCTTAAGGTGACACCAAAGGGGCGAGGGCGGGGGACAGACAAACCCATCAAAGCGGGGATTTTCCCCCGCCCTCT
>JAAVIG010000116.1 GCA_014796735.1 Oscillospiraceae bacterium | reverse complement strand
TTACAACTCTGCCCAAAAGCGCTTCGCCTACGGGCACGGAAATGATCTTGCCCGTGCGCTTAACGGTCGCACCCTCCTTGATGTCGTCGTCGGGGCCCAACATTACGGCGCCTACGCTGCTTTGCTCTAAGTTAAGAGCCATACACTGCACGCCGTTGTCGAATTGGAGAAGCTCGTTTATCATACAGTTTTCCAATCCGTGGATATTTACGATACCGTCACCGACAGTAACGACTGTACCCGTGTCGGTAAGAGAAATCTTGCTGTCAAATTCTTTGATTCGATTTTTAAGTATTCCCGTTATTTCTTCGGGGCGTAATTCCATTTGTGACCTTCCTCCTTTCGGTGGTCTTGCGGAAATCCGCATCTGACGGAGCTGCTGCAAAACAGCAGCCGTTAAATAAGTGAAAGCTACAGCATATGCCTTTTTTGCTTCCTTTTGATATTAAGCGCCGCAAAATAAAAGCACAAGTTTTCCGGCTTCTTATAAGCTCTCCGATTCTGTCTTGCAACAACTCCGTCAAGCTGTAACATCTTACAGCCGAAACCGAACCGACCTTTAGAAATTAAAGCCGTTCGGCTGAATGTTAAAAAGCTGATCAAGACTTGAAAGATGTTAACCGTTCACACTTAAACGCCTAACATAAAAACAACCTGTTACGCTAAAACCGAGCCTATTACCCGATCAGCTGCGCAAAGCTGTCTCTTAAGCCCTCCAGCCTTGTCTTAACGCTTCCGTCCATTCGGGTATCGCCGTAATCCACTACGATACCGCCCATTATAGCCTTGTCCACTTTTTCGGACATTAAGACTTTTTTTCCGATAACCTCGGACATTTTCTTCTGCACCTGCTCACGCTGAGCCGCGGTAAGAGGAAACGCCGTTGTGACAGTGATCTCCGCTATACCTAACTTCTCGTTGCAAAGCTCCGAGAAGCACCCGGCGATCTTTTCAAATCTGTCCCAGCGTCTGCCCTCGGTGATTACGCAAAGAAAATTATAAACACATCTTGAAAGCTTTCCGTCGAAAGCTTCTTTGATAACCGATAATTTTTCCTCTGTGGAAACGGTGGGGGTACTCATCAGCTTAACAAAGCCGTCGGTGTCTTTAACCACGTCTATCACCGAATTCAATTCGGCGCGGGCGGCGGCTAAATCCTCCCCCTCCTCGTTGATCGCGTCAAAAAGAGCCAAAGAATAGTTTTTTTCAACCGTTCCCGTCATATCAGCCCTCTTTTCCTACACCGGCAAGAAATCCTTCGATAAGCACTGCGTTGTCCTTTTCGGAGATTTCCCTTTCGCATACCTTTGAAGCTGCCAGAACAACAACCTCGGAAATCTGATCCTTTACCTCGTTGAGAGCGCGGCGTTTTTCCTGCTCGATGCTCTCCTGCGCCTGCTGCTTCATGCGAGCAGCGCCGGCGTTGGCTTCGGCAATGATCTCCGCTTCCTTATCGGCAGCTCTTTTGGTTGCCGCCGCAATGATCTGATCGGCCTCTTCCTTGGACTGCTGAAGCTTTTCGGTATACTCTGCCTTGGTTTGCTCCGCTTCCTTTTTGGCTGTCTCGGCCGCGTCAAAGTCCGCGTTGATCGCCTGCTGTCTCTTGTCGAGAATATCCATTACCTTATTATGTAAGAAGAAACGGTACAGCAGAAAAATTATAAGCGTGTTGATCAGCGTAAAGACAATAGTAGCGGGGTTGATGTCCACAAAGGAAAGATAGGTTTTACCTTGCTCCGCGAGTACCTTACCCGTGCTTGCAAGTAATTCCGTATACAATATGATCAGTCCTTTCAATAGAATTTGGGTAAGTGCCAAGTCTTGCTCCAAGGTTTAAATATAAGCTGTCTCGCCGTCGGGGGGAAAGCTTATAATTCTCGGCTCTTACACCTCTTGAACCGTACCGCATGGGATATTAAAACGAAGCAAGACCGCTTTGTAGCTGCGATACTTTATACGTTTGTTTGAATGATACCGAAAAAAGGTCTCAAAGGTATAAAGCACCAAAACGTTCTTGTTACGCTTCATCCGCGGCACGTTTCTGCTTTAGCCAAGCTGACCGATAAAGGGATTTGCGAACATCAGCAAGATGGCAATAATCAAGGAGTAAAGACCTGTGGTTTCTGCCAGAGCGTCACCGATGATCATAGTTCTTGTGATGATACCGGAAGCCTCGGGCTGTCTGCCGATTGCCTCAACTGCCTTGCCGCCGCAGAAGCCTTCGCCGATTCCGGGGCCTAAGCCTGCGATCATCGCCAAACCTGCGCCGATAGCGGATGCGCCAAGTACGATTGCTTGTTCCATAAGAAAGTTCCTCCTAAAAGTTGTAATTTCTTCAAGCGGAGGTTTTCACCGCCGCTTTGATTGTTATGTTAAACCCTTTTGGGGAAAAACCGTAGTAAGATCCATAATGTATAATGTATAATTTAAATGAATGTATAATTATAATGCACGACGTGTAAAATCAATGCCGAAAACCCGACATATTTTCCCGCCGCTTTACGTAATGCACCCACATGTCCAACGAGCGGTTTTGCGAAGCAAAATTTCGGACGGAGTCCGGAAAGCTTGTTGGACGCACTTCGAGCGTTTCGGTGTTCCGAAACGCGAGAAGTGTTAGTCGCATTCGGCCATAGAGACGTAGCTCATAGTCAATGTTACAAATATGTACGCCTGTAAGAACGAGGAGAACAGGTCGAAATACAGCGACAATACAGCGGGAAGACCTATTGCGAAATTACCCAGCGCAAAGTAGATCAGTCCGCCGATTACCATACCGGAAACGATATTGCCGAAATGACGGAGAGCCTGCGACATGGGGTTAGCAAATTCGCCGATTATGTTAAAGGGAAGCATGAAAGGGATAGGGTCTACAAAGCTCTTGAAGTAGCCCTTTACGCCGCCTGTCTTGCCCTTGTTCCTCTGAACCAGTATAAAGGTGATCAAAGCCCACGAAGCAACTACGGAAATATCCGCGGTAGGGGCGCGGAGTCCTAACAGTCCCATAAGGCTTGAGATAATGGAGAAGCAGAACAGCGCGCCTATATAAGGCGTATACTTCTTGTAGCTTATGCCCATGGTGTCCTTGACCATTCCGCTGAACAGGCCCACAAGATATTCCGCTGCCATTTGCCGCCTTGAGGTCGGTCTTACTTTAAGATTGCGTCCCAGGATAAAGAAAGCTATACCGAGGAAAACCACCACTATCCATTCCACAACCACCGATTCGGACAGGTGGAAGGTCATTCCGAACAGATCAAAGGAGGTTACCTCCATTGGTCCGTTAACAGTAAAGCTTTTTTCTGCTAAAAGTTTCATTCCCATAAAAATCACGGCCTTTCGTTTTGTTTTTTATGTTAATTTTTAATTTATTTGGTTCCAATCGTCAAAGCTTTTCCCTTGAAGGGTATACTTAAAAGTATAGTGCAGCTTGGGTATAAAAAGAGGTACAAAAGCGGGGACAATATCGATGATATTAAGCATTATTCCCGCCGCCAACAGCAGGAAAAGCCCGATATACCGTCCTCCGTAGGACATGTTGGCAAAAAACTGCCCTTTTTTGGCGGTAGCCTTTGTAAGAGTGCTTGACGCCGACGCTCCCAACAGAATGAAGTTGCCCGCCGCCAACAGATCGCCGTACAAAAGTCCCGTCACCGCTCTCCATGTTATGCCCTCAAATATTCCGTAAAGCGCGATCCCCACCATTGCAAGCCCGTTTATTATCAGAGCGGCGGGTATCATATCCTTTAGCTCCTCAAAAGCGAGGTTTTTTGGCTTACGCTTCATATCAATGACCGTTCCTTTCCTTTTGAGGAGAGTCCATGCTAATCCCTTTTTAAAATGGGGGATTATTCATCATAATAATCATGATCTCTTACATCGTGGTGCAGCTCCGACATCTTCGGGGCATCGCTTTTTCCGTATTTTTTCATCATTTTCTGCAAATACGCACCCACCGAGGACAGCATTGTGATAATACCGAGGGCGATAAACACCGCCATTACCCACTGCGGAAGCCCGAATCTTTCCACCGCCCAAGAGCCGCCCCATATGAATACCAGCAGCGGCAGTATAACCATAAAACCGATCTGGCTCGCCACTGCGTAAACGGAAAACGGATTGTCCCTTTTCCCGCTCATCAGCCTATCATCTCCGAAAGCTTCCATTCGCCCTGCTGAAGCACCATTTTAACGTTTTTGTCAACGTCTTTTCCGTCGGCGTCCTGCAGCGTTACCTTAACGTCGCATTCGGTATCGGAAACAGGGGTGCAAAGGAATGATACGTTAGCCCATGAAAGCCCGGAATCGGGATCGGGTGTAAACTCAAAAGAAAGTCCAAGCGCGCCCGTGTCGTCAACGCCGTAAACGGGGCCGTTTCCGAAAGGATTGTTTAAAAGCTTTTCGGCAGTTTCTTCAGTATATATGGAGCGAACATATTCGCTGAAATCGTCAAAGCTTTTGAAATCATCACTTACACAGGTGTAGAAGCCGTCCTCGGGAATGTTTCCGTAAGGCTCCTCCTCGTGGGTCATGCCGCGGGTAAGATACTGATATACCTTATAGTTTTCGGGAAGCAGATCGTAAGCCGCCTGCTGCGTCTCATCCACCAACTCCTGCGTAGCCTGAAAGGGAGGGGTAGTGTTTACGACAATGTCGGGTATGTCGGGTTCCTCGTCGGATTTCATTGTAACAACCAAAAAAACAACGGCGCCTATCGCCAGAATCGCAGCAATTATCGTAATTACAAGAGAGGGAATGTTTGTACTGTTCTTTTTCTTTTTCTTCTTTTTACTCGCCATGCCTGTTCCTTTCTTTCTAAAAGCGTGCGGTAAGTTACACTTTATATAAACACTTTTCGTTTTTATCGAGCACTTGTAGTGTTATTATACAATATTTATCAAAAAATTGCAATAGTTAGGTGAAAATTTTCACAATTTTTTACATGTGTTCGATACATTTTTTCTTTGCGGGTATTTTTTACATGGGTCTTGTTAAAACTATGGGTGAATGTGATGTGGGTAGGATTTGCGGAATGTGGGGGAAATATGCGGGTATCCTCAATCGGCGGAATGCCTTTTTAAAACTGCGTTTTGGCGGTGGGGTGCTTTTCGGAGCAACTGCCGATTGTTTGATTTGCAAAGCTGCGCTTTATTTAGTGCTTTATTTTTAGCTAAAACTGCCGATTTACCAATTCTTAGAGCTACGCTTTATGTAATGTTCTCTTTTTCTCGAAAGCGAGTGCAGTGTGCGCTCCCGCGCGGGGCTTAAGGTGACACCAAAGGGGGAGAACTGCAAACCCATCAAAGCGGGGATTT
>JAAVIG010000115.1 GCA_014796735.1 Oscillospiraceae bacterium | reverse complement strand
TCATAGGTGACGCCGTAGACTGCGCGATAGAAGCGGGCAGGGTGGATTTTGACGCAATGCTGCCCATTCTTATACGGCTTATTGTTTCCGCCGCGATAGGCGCGGGGGCAAGCTGGCTCATGAACCTGTGTACCAATAAAATAACCTATCTAACCGTTCGCGATATACGCCGCACCGCCTTTGACAAGCTTCAGACAGTGCCTTTATCCTATATCGACTCACACCCTCACGGGGACTTGATAAGCCGCATGATAACCGATACCGACCAGATTTCGGACGGTCTGTTAATGGGCTTTACACAGCTTTTTACGGGTATAGTCACTATTTTGGGCACATTATGCTTTATGCTGTCCATTAACGCGTGGATTACTCTTATCGTGGTGCTGATAACCCCGCTTTCCCTTTTTGTGGCTTCCTTTGTGGCAAAGCACAGCTTTGATATGTTCGGGAAACAGTCGGACACAAGAGGAAAAATGACCTCGCTTGTGGAGGAAATGATAGGCGGACAGCACTTAGTCAAGGCGTTTTCCCATGAAAAAAGCGCGGAGACCGAGTTTGAAGCTATAAACGAGGATTTGCGCAGGTACAGCATCAAGGCTATTTTCTTCTCCTCCCTGACCAATCCCACAACCCGTTTTGTAAACGGACTTATTTACGCGGGAGTAGGCGTTTTCGGCGCGATAAGCGTTTTGTCGCCTACGGGCGCGATAACGGTGGGACAGCTGAGCTGCTTCCTTACCTATGCCAACCAGTACACCAAGCCCTTTAACGAGATCTCGGGAGTGGTTACCGAATTACAGAGCGCGTTAGCTTGTGCAAAGCGTGTTTTTGAGATAATAGACGCGGAGCGTGAAACACCCGAAGCTCCCGACGCGGTTGTACTGACCTCCGATAAGGTTGACGGAAGCGTTGATATTGAAAAAGTGTCTTTCTCTTACACTCCCGAAAGACCCTTGATAGAAAATCTCAATCTTGCGGTAAAAAAAGGACAGCGCATAGCGATAGTAGGACCCACTGGCTGCGGCAAAACAACTCTTATTAACCTGTTGATGAGGTTTTACGATGTAAACGGCGGTGAGATAAGAGTAAGCGGTATTCCCGTAAAGGAGATTACGAGAAACTCACTTCGCGGCTCTTACGGAATGGTTTTGCAGGAAACGTGGCTGAAAAACGGAACGGTGTTTGAAAATATCGCCTACGGTATGCCGAACGCTTCCGAGGAGGAGGTTATCAACGCCGCCAAAGCCGCTCACGCCCACAGCTTTATAAAAAGACTGCCCGACGGGTACAACACAAGGATTTCCGATGACGAGACCAATATTTCACAGGGACAAAAGCAGCTGCTTTGTATCGCAAGAGTAATGCTCTGTCTGCCGCCCATGCTGATACTGGACGAAGCCACCTCCTCAATAGACACCATGACGGAAATACGCATACAAAAGGCGTTTGCCAAGATGATGCAGGGAAGAACAAGCTTTATAGTCGCCCACAGACTTTCCACGATAAAAGAGGCGGACTGTATTCTTGTTATGGAATCGGGACATATAATCGAAATGGGAAATCATGAGCAGCTTATAGAAAAGGGCGGATTTTACGCCGATCTTTATAACAGCCAGTTTAAAGCGACTTAAAGTAATTTTAGCTTGAAAGGAAACATATAAATGCAGATATTTATATCTCACTCCTCCGAAAACGCGAAAGAAGCCGAGGCGGTTTGCGGGATAATTGAAAAGGCGGGTCATAAGTGTTTTTTGGCTCCCCGCGATATTCGTTCGGGGCATGAGTATGCGGAGGAGATTATAGACGGTATCGACAGCTCGTCCGCTGTGGTGCTGCTTTTGTCCGAAGCGGCAAACAGCTCGCCTCACGTGCTGAGGGAGATTGAAAGGGCGGTAAGCAAAAAGCTTTCCATTATCGTATACAAGCTTGAAGACGTTAATTTAAGCAAGTCAATGGAATATTTCCTGATGACGCACCAATGGGTAAACGAAAAGCAGGATAAGGGCTATAAGGAAATTTTGAACTGCATAAACGGACTGTCCGACAATAAAGATTCCGATTACGCAGAACCGGAGCAAATTACAGCAGCAGGCAAATCCGGCAATAAGGGGCTTATAGTAAAAACGGCTGTCACCGCGGCGGTGATTATTGTTTGCGTTGTCGCTTCGATACTGATTTTCGGCAATTCAGACAAGCCCGAATCTGTTATGAATGAAAATATTGCCACGGAAAGCGGGGAAGTTACGCCCGAAACGGAAGAAATTACGGAAAGCGAAGCACCAACGGAAGCGGAAAATACGGGCGAAGCATCGGAAACCCCCGCTGAAACCTCCGCCGTAACATCATCGGAAGCACTCGCGGAAACATTGTCGGAAGCCACAACGGAAGCAGCGAGTGAAAACGTTTCGGAAAATACGGAGGAAAGCGTTACGCAGGATACTGCCGAAACAGCCACACCAACCGAAACCGAAACCGAAAACACTGCTCCGATTACCGAAGCGGAAGCAAGCGAGACCGAAGCCGCCGCTTTCGAACCTAAAGCCGAGCTTGGCGACAGCTTTAAATTGGGTGAATATTTGGGCGAGCCTATAAAATGGCGGGTGATACAGCTTTCCGAGGACGGGAAAACGGCTGTTGTTATCGCTGACAATATACTTACCATGAAAGCCTTTGACGCGGCCGAGTGTGGCAAATACAATTCCTATAACGGCGAAAACTACTGGAACGTACCTCCTCAGGATATGACTAAGGAGACGGAGCGTTTAGTCAGAGGAGACAACAGCTGGGAGCTTTCCAATCTGCGCACATGGCTTAATTCAAGCCGAGACAACATTACATATACCGACCAAGAGCCTAATTCAAGGGCGATGTCCGAGCTTAAAAACGGCTACAATACCGAGGCGGGCTTTTTGAAAAGCTTCAACAAAACCGAAATAAAGGCGGTTTTAACAACACAGGTCACAACAAACGGAACCGTTACCGAGGATAAGGTGTATCTGCTTTCCAAAGACGAGCTTTATCTGCTTGACGAAGCGGACGTCAGCACCTATGCGGTTCCCACCGAAAGCGCGGTGGAGCAGGACCAGTCGGGCTGGTATACGCTCAATATCCATGAATACAGGGTCAGAGACCATTACTGGTGGTTAAGAGACCCGAACACCGATACCGCAAGCGAGGTCTATATCGTCAATAACAGTTATGCGGGGGATAAGGTGTTCAGCCATAATGTCGGCTTGGAGGGCTACGGGGTAAGACCCGTTATGACAGTTGACCTTACGGCGGATTGCATTGTTGTAGAATAAAAAAGGTGGTAAATATAAATGAAATTAGCGGATTTGGAACGATTTAATCAAATAGTTATCCAGCTGCACGACAATCCCGACGCGGATGCGGTAGGGTCGGGCTACTCGATATACAGGTATTTCAAGGAAAAAAACAAGGAAGTAAGGCTTGTATACGGCGGACGAAACGAGATAACCAAAAGCAACATCAAGCTTCTGACGTCGGAGCTGAATATTCCCTTAGAATACGTTCGGGAGTTAGACTGCCCCGAGCTGCTTCTGACTGTTGACTGTCAGTACGGTCAGGGCAATGTTCAGCGGTTTGAAGCCTTGAACGTGGCCATGATAGACCACCACAACACGGGGAAGCTGTCGGACAAAATGGCGGAGATAAGGAGCAATTTGGTAAGCTGCGCCACCGTATGCTATTCGCTTTTAAAGGACGCGGGCTTTGACGTGAACAGTGACGTTGACATTGCCACCGCGCTTTATTACGGCTTATACATGGACAGTAACCACCTTTCCGAGATATGCCACCCTTTGGATTACGATATGGTGGATTTCCTGAAATACGACAAGCGGCTTATAAGCAGGCTCAAAAACGCCAATTTCAGCTTAAGCGACTTGGAGATAGCGGGAAACGCGGTGGCTACAAACAACCGGTATCTTGAAAAATTCCGCACGGGAATAATAAGCTCCGCCCCCTGCGACCCGAATATTTTGGGTCTTATCGGCGATTTGGTGATTCAGGTAGACACTATCGACGTATGCGTTATATACAACGAAACGCATGTAGGCTACAAGCTGTCGGTAAGAAGCAGCTCCGTGGAGGTTGCCGCAAACGAGTTGGCTGTTTTCCTTACAACGGGAATAGGAGACGGAGGCGGACACCTTGACAAGGCGGGCGGATTTATTGACCGAAACGGATTTAAAAGGCTGTACCCCGACCAAACGATAGTCGAGTACTTATCGGAACGAATAGATATTTATTACGAGGGCTTTGACTCGGTTTACTATACCGACGGCTGCGATGATCCCGAGGGATTCGGACGGTACAGGAAAAAGCAGGGTATATACGGCTACGTAAAATCCGAGGAGCTGTTTTCGGAGGGCACAGAGTGCAGAATAAGGACTTTGGAGGGAGACGTGCTTATTACCTGCGGCAAGGACACCTATATTATGATAGGCGTGCTGGGCGAGGCGTTTCCGATCGCCAAAAAATCCTTTGACATAAAGTACCGTCACGTGGACGGAGAGTACACCGCCGAGTTTGAATATCCCCCCGCCGTTATCAATAACGACGAGGGAACTTCCCACAGTCTTATGCCTTATGCTCACTGCTGTACGTCCGCTCCCGGCTCGGTTATACTTGCCAGACCCCTTGAAAAGTACACCAAGGTATTTACCCGCTGGGACTACGAGGGATATATGGTAGGGCGCGAAGGGGATATGCTTTGTTATACAGAAAGCGATTTAAACGATGTTTATGTGTCCAAAAAGGAAATATTTGAGGTGACCTACGAAAGGATAGAATAAAAACAACGGTTTTCAGGGGACTGCACAATTTTATGCATGCCCCAACTTTTGAATTACTTCTCTTATGTCGCTGTTTATACAGATAGAACGCTGTTCTGTCTCCTTGGGACAAACCGCCTCTCCGTAATTTACGCATGCGTAAACCGCCTGAGGATTATCCGCGGTCATCTGCCAAAATGGATATTTAATGATAACGGGAGTATTATAGCCAACTCCGAGCTCCAAAAATAATATACGTCCGTTTTTCCTTGTACGCAGAAAGCTTTGGTATCTTTCCGCCGCTTCGTGCCAGCCCTTGTCCTCAACAAATTTATCGTCGGCGCGCAGATTCATCGTCAATGGCTTTCCGCAGTGCGGACAGATCGGCAGCAGCTCCGAGGGTATAAGCATGTTATTCTGTTCCTTGAACATTTGGCGTATCATCGCTTCGTTTTCAAAGGTCTCCCGGCAGCATGGCACGCTGCACTGAAACAAGCCGTAATCCCCTTGTGTGTAAAACAGTCTTTTTTTATCGAAGCCCGCTTTTTGAAAGCAATGATCCACATTAGTGGTTATCACAAAATAGTCTTTATTTTCCACAAGTCGAAAAAGCTCGTTATATAACGGCGTGGGAGCGTCCGTATAGCGATTGATGTAAATATAACGGCTCCAGTACGCCCAGTACTCTTCCATAGTGTCATACGGGTAAAAGCCTCCCGAATACATATCGTGAAAGCCGTACTTTGCTTCAAAATCCGAAAAATATTCTTTAAAACGCTTCCCGCTGTACAAAAATCCCGCCGATGACGAAAGCCCCGCTCCAGCTCCTATAACTACCGCGCCGGCGTGTTCAAGCTCGGTTTTAAGCCTTTTTATCTGCTCCGAGAAGCTTTCGGTAGATTTCATGGTCTTTATCCTTGAAAACATTGAATATCACCTTCATTTCACTGTCAGTTTCCTTTTTGTATTCCTTTACGGTTTTTACTGCCGTTTCCGCCGCTTCTCTGTTTGGAAAGTGAAACTCTCCCGTTGAGATACAGCAGAACGCGATACTGTTTACATTGTTTTGTTCCGCCAGCTCCAAGCAGGAACGGTAGCAGGAGGAAAGCTTTGATATGTCGTCCTTAGTAAGTCGGCTCCCCACAATAGGCCCCACCGTATGCAAAACGTACTTGCAGGGCAAATTAAAGGCGGGTGTGATCTTTGCTCCTCCCGTTTTTTCCTCGTGACCCTGCTTTTTCATTAACTCCGCGCAGCTTGCTCTTAGCTGTACCCCCGCGAAGGTATGAATGGCGTTGTCGATACAGGAATGACAGGGATAAAAGCAGCCCAGCAGCTGAGAATTGGCGGCGTTTACTATCGCGTCGCATTTCAGCAGGGTAATATCTCCCTGCCAAAGAAAAATATTGTTTTTAAAAGTCTCCGATTCGGAAAAGTCGGTTATCCCTCTTTCTTTTATCCTCTCCCGCAAATAAGCGTCCTGAATACGCAAAAAGCTGTCGGAAATGGGAGCGGGCATACGTATATTGAAAAGAGAGCGCAGCAGCTTTTCCTGTTCCTGCTTTGAGCTCGGTATTTCAATATCGGTGTATTTCTGTTCGGTCAACAGTTCTCTTATCAGAAAAATTCTTCTTTCGTTTTGTGTCATGTTATCCTCGCATATGTTTTTTACATAATTCTATTATACTTATTTTTTTGGGCATTGCAAGTACGCACTTTTTTATAACTGTTAAAATTTTTTAAGTGAAAAGGGGGGATGTAAAAATGAGAAAATGTATTATAATAGGCGCGGGAACCTTTTACGGACGTTTGCCTGAAATTTCGGATGGAGATTATATTATCGCTGCCGACGGAGGATACAAGTACTGTAAAAGGTGCGGCATAGTTCCCGATCTTGTTATGGGAGACTTTGACTCGCTGGAGGAAAAGCCCGAGGACTGCCCTATTGAGCGGCTTCCCGTTGAAAAGGACGACACCGACACCTTGGCAGCCATACGATCCGGCTTGAAGGAAAAATTCGAAGAATTTCATATAATCGCGGGAACGGGCGGCAGACTTGACCACACCATTGCAAATATGCAGTGTTTGACCTTCCTTTCAAATAAGGGGAAGACAGGCTTTTTGTATGATGAAAAAAGTATTATTACCGCCATAACAGACAGTACTATTGTTTTCCCCGAGGACGCGGAGGGAACGTTATCAATTTTTGCGGCGGGAGATACTGCTAAAGGAGTCACAGAAAGAGGACTTAAATATTCTCTTGACAACGCTGACATAACCAATGATTTTCCCATCGGAGTAAGCAATTCATTTAAAGGCGCAGGGAGCAGTATTTCCGTCAGAAACGGGACGCTGTACGTTGTTTTTCCGATAAGCGTAAAATGTCGGATAGTTTTCGAGGGACAAAAGTAACCTAAATATTTGTTAAAGGGATTACGATAAAATGAGCTATAAAGCCTATATTTTTGATTTGGACGGCACAATTCTGGATTCAATGGACGTATGGAAAAATATCGACATTGAATTTCTCGGCAAAAGGAATCTTCCCTATACCGAGGAATACGCCAAGGCTTTGTCGTCAATGAAGCTTAATATTGCCGCCGAATACACGATAAAGCTGTACGGGCTTAAGGAAGAGCCGCAGGACATCATAAACGAGTGGCTGAATATGGCAAAGGAAGCGTTTGCTTATAAGGTTGGGCTAAAGCCTTATGCTAAGGAGCTTTTGGAAGTGCTGCACAAAAATAAGATTCCCGCCGCCGTTGCTACCACAAGTCAAAAGGAGCTGTATCTTCCTGCGCTTAAAAGAAACGGTATACTGCACTTTTTTGACGCTATTGCCGATTCCGATATGGTCTCAAGAGGCAAGGACAGCCCTGATATTTTTCTTCACGCCGCTAAGCTGTTGAACCAAAAGCCCTGCGACTGTATCGTTTTTGAAGATACGGCGGCGGGAATACGTTCCGCAAAGAGCGCAGGGTTTACCGTTGCCGCCGTAATTGACGGGGAATTTGAGGCTAAGCATGCCGAGATAAGGGAAATGGCGGATTTTACGGCTTGCGACTTTGAAAAATTTTATAGGGAACTGGAAAAAGCGACTGTGTGATTTAATATTATAAAAAAACTGCAATCCACCCCTTTTTGGGAGATTGCAGTTTTTTATATGATCATATAAATCGTACTTTATCAGCCGAATATAGACAGCAGTACGCCCGCCGCAACTGCCGAGCCGATAACGCCCGACACGTTAGGTCCCATAGCGTGCATAAGCAGGAAGTTGGAGGGGTCTGTTTCCGCGCCTACCTTCTGGCTTACTCTCGCAGCCATAGGCACCGCCGAAACGCCCGCCGAACCGATAAGAGGATTTATCTTTCCTCCGCTGAGCTTGTTCATCAGCTTTGCGAAAAGCACACCCGCGGCTGTGCCGATGCTGAAAGCGATAAGTCCAAGCAGTATAATGGCAAGAGTCTCAATGCTCAAGAAGTTAGCTGCGGTAGCCGTAGCGCCTACGGTAACGCCGAGCATAATGGTAACGATATTCATTAACTCATTCTGAGCGGTCTTAACAAGTCTGTCAACAACGCCGCTTTCTCTGAACAGGTTGCCTAACATCAGCATGCCCACAAGAGCGGTAGCGTCGGGAACGATAAAGGATACAAGGATAGTTACGGCAACGGGGAAAATAATTCTTTCGCGCTTGGAAACGGTGCGAAGCTGTTCCATTCTGATGGAGCGTTCCTTTTTGGTGGTAAGAGCAAGCATTATGGGGCGCTGAATGAACGGTACAAGAGCCATGTAAGAGTAAGCCGCAACCGCGATCGAGCCTAACATCTCAGGCGCAAGCTTAGAGGTAACGAATATGGCTGTAGGTCCGTCCGCGCCGCCTATGATACCGATAGAAGCCGCCTGCTCCATTGTAAAGGAGGTAATGCCCGTCATGCTCAGCAGACACGCGCCGATAAAGGTAAAGAATATACCCGCCTGCGCCGCCGCGCCCAAAAGGAAGCTCTTCGGATTGGCGATCAGAGGGCCGAAGTCGGTCATAGTGCCGATACCCAAGAAGATAAGGGGCGGGAAAAGCTGAAGCTTAACGCCTAAGTACAGTATATCCAACAGTCCTCCGTCGTGAAGCACCTGTCCGTAATCTATATTGCCCGTCATAAAAAATTCGGGGTGATAAAGCTCCGCACCGGGGATATTGGTAAGAGCCATACCGAAAGCGATAGGCAAAAGGAGCAAGGGCTCAAATTTCTTGACGATCGCAAGATACATCAGCAGGAAGGACAGTAAGATCATAACGCCCTGCTGCCATGAAATATTAGCAAAAGCGGATTTTGCCGCCAATGTTTGTATGGTTTCCCAAAAGGTCTCTAACATCTGCTTTATTTCCTTTCTGAATTGTCTTTATCATGAACTGCGCCTTAAAAGGGACGCGTGTTTTCGTTTATACCCGCCGCGCTCCAATTGCTGCGCAGGGACTTTTCTTTTCTCTTTACGGAAGCGATCCTGTACTGCTTTCCGTCAGCCTCTCCGTAAGCTGCGATAGCCGCCGCAATGACCGCGATTATCTCTCCGTCGTCCTCGTCGTACTCTTCGATTTCGGGTTCACTTACGACGGGCATTGGCGCAGCCTGCACCGATGCGGCAGCTTCCGCGGGGGTATTCTTGGGTTTTTTCTTCAAGTTAAGAACCTTGCCCATTGCCCATAGGATAAATACCAGCAATATCAATATCAGAAATACGACTACGATACCCGTTACAAGGGTGGACCACATCATGTCAACATGCTCAGAAGGCACTGTTGCATTCTTTGTGACAGCCGTTAAAAGCTTAGCCAAATCAGCCATAACCTTATCTCCTTTTTAGTTATAATAAGTTAAACTTACCTTTTTGTCGGTTTCATTAACTTTTCATCAAATCAAAGATAATTATACAATATTTTCCGAAAAAATTCAATAACTATCGGCAAATAAAATAAAAAAATTTTTCCTTTGGAATATCGTTCTATTTTTTTCTTGTTATTTGATTATTTTTTTTTTTTTTTAACGGTAAAATATGGTAGAATTATTATCGGAGAATTTTAACGCTTTTTGCTTAGACTGAATTTACGCTAAAAGGAAAGGAAAAACGCCATGAAATGCAGTAAGTGCGGATATGAAAATGCGGGCGGAGCGAGATTCTGCGAGGAATGCGGCGCACCGCTGGAGAATGTGACCGATACACTTCAAAGCTTTTTCGAGGACGACACGCCGAACGTTCCCGATACAACCGTGGAAACGGGTGAGCGCGTTCGGGAAAACGATCCTTTAAACACGGCGCAGGAGGAGGGCGCGGCAGATCACAGCAGCGGCGCGGAGACTTCCGACAGCGGATATGACGAAAAAAACGGGGACGAAGATGAGGACGGGTACACAAGCAATGCGCTCGAAAATCTGAAAAAATTCGAGGAGGGGAGCATTACGCACCCCAATGACAAGCCTAAGAAAAAAAGAAAGTTTTACTGTCCGCAAAACCCCATGCTTTGGTCGTTTTTATGGCTGCTGCTGTTCGGGGCGGTTTTGGGCGCGCTTTCCGCGTACTTCTTCAACGTTGATCTGGACGGCACTCAGATGGTTTTCGGCATTGCCTTTTCGGTGTTTACCGCCGCTGTTCTGGTCATAGATTTTATTTACTACTTACCCGCGGCGCTGACATTGGATAGGCTTTTAAAGGGCAAGGGGACAAGGCTTGAATACAGACTGAAAAAGCATGAGCTTGTAGACCTTGCGGAAGCCGCCAAAAAGCGCAACAGAGGATTTTATCTTGCGATAGGCTTGTTCGGACTTGCTTTTTCGATTTACTATATTTACATCTTAGCCACCGCTATCGTTAAAACAAATTTAATGTGGATAAGTCTGTTTTTCAGTATCGGCGTGTTTGTGATCTTTGCTCTGCTGTTCTTTATTATGCCAAAGTTCAATTACGAAAGAATGATGCAAAACGGCGCAAGAGTTATAGTAGGGAACAAGTCGGTGTACTACGGCGGTACATATTATCATTGGAGAAAAATTCATCCCGACGCTACTTTCGGAAACTTAAATACCAAAAAGCACAAGCTTGAAATCGTATTTACACAGGAGCAAAAAAACGGCGAAACCAAACGCCGCAAGGTTGAAATGTACGCCCCTGATACCGCCATAAGGGATATTACAAGGCTGCTGAACGAGTACGAGACAAACTCAAAGAAGTATCGGGAAAAGCAGGCTAAAAAAGCCGCCGCAAGCAGTGATAAAAAACAAAAATAACAAACAGGAAGGAAAAATAAAATGGAAATAAAGGATTATCTTAAAAACAGTCTCCCCGAAATGAAAGCCGCTCTTGCCCGACTGGTCAGAATACCGTCGGTAAGCGGCGAAAAAGAGGGCGAATATCCCTTCGGAGCGCAGTGCGGAAGGGTTTTGGAGGAGTTCTTGAAAATATGCGGGGAAAACGGTTTTAAAAACGATAACTACGATTATTACGCGGGGAGCGCGGACTTTCTCGACAACACTGTTCCGGAGCTGGGTATACTTGCTCACCTTGACGTGGTGCCCGTTACCGAAAAGGACTGGAGCGTTCCGCCCTACGATGTTACCGAAAAGGACGGCAGGCTGTACGGCAGAGGCTGTATGGACGACAAGGGCGCGGTGATAGCTTCGCTTTACGCCATGAAAGCGGTAAGAGAGTGCGGCTTTTCCCTTAAAAGAAACGTAAGGCTGATAGTGGGATGTTCGGAGGAAACCGGCTCGGAGCTTGATATTGAAGAATATACGAAAAGAGCGGAAATGCCAAAGGCGGTATTTACCCCCGACGCGGAATTTCCAATTATTACCACCGAAAAGGGCATGCTCAGATTTACCTTCGGCGGTGAATTTGAATGCGGTCTTATTGAAAGCATTGAGGGAGGAACGGTTGTCAACGCCGTGCCCTCGGAGGTAAAGGCGGTGTTAAAGGGCGAAGTGAGCCTGCCGCAGGAGGAAGGTATCTTTAACACATTTGACAACGGAAAAACGATTATTGTCTGCAAGGGAAAATCGGCTCACGCTTCAACTCCCGAGCAGGGCATAAACGCCTTTACAAAGCTTTTTGAATACCTGATGAAAGCAGAGCTCCCCGAAAGCGACCGAAGCATACTGAAAGCCTTGCTTTCTCTTTTCCCTGCGGGTGAAACAAACGCAAAATCCATGGGGCTTGACGTAACGGACGTTTCGGGAAGCACCACCTGCGTTTTCAGCATAATAGATTACAAAGTTGGCAAATTGGTGTGCAAGGCGGATATGAGGTTCCCCGTTTCCTTGACAAAGGCTCAGGCGGAGGAAAAAATAAAGTCGGCTGTCAATAAAAACGGACTTGAATTTATTTCGATAACAGGCTCCGAGCCGCACAGCGTTGACCCCGACAGCGAATTTGTAAAAACACTTTTAAAAGTGTACACCGACGTTACAGGAAAAGAGGGCTACTGCAAGGCTATCGGCGGCGGCACTTATGTGCACGGTATAGAAGGCGGCGTAGCGTTCGGAATGGAGGTTGAAGGTCAGGACAACCATATTCACGGAGCGGACGAGTGGATAAGCATAGATACCCTGCTTACCTCAGCGGAGATTTTCGCAAAAGCGATCATCGAATACTGCTGCTAATACCTAAACAACATAGCGGGAAAGGGACGGTAAAATGGAGATCAGAGTAGGAATTTTAGGACTGGGCGGAATTGCCAGAAAAATGGCCGACACGGTAAACAAGACCGAGGGAGCAGCGCTTTATGCGGTGGCAAGCCGAAGCATGGACAAGGCTTTGGATTTTGCCAAGACCTACGGGGCGGAAAAGGCGTACGGAAGCTATGAGGAAATGGCGCGGGACGATAAGGTGGATCTGGTCTATATTGCCACTCCCCACGCTTTTCACGCGGAAAACGCGTTATTGTGCCTTGAAAACGGAAAGCACGTTTTAGTGGAAAAGCCTTTGGCGGCAAACACGGAGCAGGCCGTTAAGGTTTTTGCCGCCGCAAAGGAAAAGGGCTTGTTTGCGGGAGAGGCTATCTGGTCAAGGTATCAGCCTATCCAGAAAAAGCTGAACGAGATAATTGACGGCGGTGTTATCGGAGAAGTTACCTGCGTTACCGCTTTTACGGGCGGAGCGATGACAGAGGTAAAAAGGCTTGCCGAACCTGAGCTTGCGGGAGGCGCGCTGCTTGATGTGGGAATTTATCCGTTGAACTTCGCTTCCATGATAATAAACGAGCCTGTTATAAGAGTTGACACCAACGCCGTTTTAAGCGACAATGGTGTTGATCTGCAAAACTCTTTTACTTTAAGCTACGCCAGCGGTAAAATGGCGGTACTGGGCAGCAGCATGGTTTCCGAAATGGATTCGAGGGGCGTTATTTACGGTACCAAAGGCAGAATTGAAGCGGAATTTATTATAGATATAGCAAGGCTTACCGTTCATACCGATAAGGGGACGGAGGTTATCGAGCGTCCTCCGCAGATCACGGGATTTGAATATGAGCTGACGTCGGCGGTCAAGGCGATAGGGGAGGGAAAAATACAGCCCGATGAAATGCCGCACCGTGAGACCGTTAAGATGATGAGGATAATGGACGGATTAAGAAAAAGATGGGGCGTGGTTTATCCTTTTGAGTGAGCAACTCCTGAACTATACGGTTTGTGGTTTTTATGCGGTTTGTGCTATCATAAAATCAAGAAGGAGAAACATATCGGATAAGAATAGTATTATCTTATAGAAGTCAGCACGCCCTTATCCATTTCACAAACCGTATCGCACAGCATCTCTATATCCTCCGTGGAATGAGAAGCAATAAGAATCGTTTTTCCCTGTTCTTTGAGCTCAAGCAAATATTTCCGCATATCGGCAGCGCCGTCCTTATCTAGACCGTTCATAGGCTCGTCCAGTATCAGCAGATCGGGGTTTTCCATGATCGCCTGTGCCAATCCCAGACGCTGACGCATACCGAGAGAGTATTTGCGGACATGGCGCTTTAATTCCGGGTCGAGACCGACCGTTCTCATCGTATTTTTTATATCGTCCGCGGTTATTTTTTTCCGCAGATCGGCAAGCAGTTTCAGATTTTTATATCCGCTGTAATACGGAATAAATCCGGGCGTTTCGATAATGATCCCCGTGTTTTCGGGGAAGTCGCAGTTCTTCCCGATCCGTTTTCCGTCAACAGTGATCGTTCCCTTGGTCGGCTTTACAAAACCGCATATACATTTCATCAGCATGGTTTTTCCGCTGCCGTTTCTGCCGATTAAGCCGTGAATTTTTCCGCGCTCAAAGCTTACATTGATGTTAATTAAAATTGAAACATTTTTTATCGTCAGAAATACATCATTCACTTCGATCAATCAGGATTGCACCTCCAAAGAAATAATATCATAATCAAACCGTTTCAGCGAAGCAATGCAGAAAATCAATGCCGCCACGATCATTGCCGCAAAATAAATTGCCGAATAAAAAATGGGGAAGATCGGTTCGCGCAGGAACTCGGTAAAGTGCAGCCAAATAATCGAGTGCGCCATCGGAAGAACCCACATCAGCCTTGTGTTTATGGAGCAAAGCGCCGCGCCGAGCGCTATGACAAGTCCGCAGACAACGATTCCCGCCGTTTTTCTTTTGGCAATCGAAAACGCGAGCAAAATCATTCCAAGAGAAAATAAGTAAGCGATCACAAACAATGTACTTTCAACAAAGGCAGTCGAAAGCGTCATTTGATTATACAAATTTTCGGGCAGGAGTTGAACGCCGAAATTTCCGCTTTGCTCGGGAAATTCAGCTGCGAAATTAGTTGCCACAAGGCTCCATTTCTCGCCTGTAAATCCGACCGTAATAACGCTTATAAAGGACGCCGCGAAGATCGCCAGAAGATACGCCGCGGTCATCAGAAACAGCCGCAGGATCTGTCCGCAAAGCCAGCTTTTTTTACCGATTCGGAAAATGTAAAAAATCGTACTGCCGTCGATTTTCGGAAAATCGGAAATAAGCGTTAAAAAACCCAACGGGATAATCAGAAGGATCATACCCGAATTCAGCGTCGCGATGAAGGGTTCAAGCGCGTTCATTGGCTCGCCCATAAGTTCCGCGTTTTCCTTTATCGGTTCTACGGCAAAGGAATAAATGAAAACACAAAGGCACAATACAATGATCATTCTCGCGTCAACGATCCATTTTACAAACTCAACCCATGCGCAGGAGAGTGAGTTTTTAAAGCTGAATTTACTCATCATTCATTCTCCTTTGTCCGTTCGGCGTTCCATAATGATTATATAACCCAATAACACAAGCACCGCGGATATGACCGCAACGGCGATCGTCGAATAAAGCATTTCATTTGCTTCAAGATAGGGAATCCGCGACGGCGCATAGGGTTCGAACGGAAAAACGGTTTGGTAAATCTTGTCGTCTCTTGTGTTGACGATTAGTTTTTTCGTTGCCGTATCCAGCATAAACCGCATTAAAAACGGAACGCAAAGGATTATGTAGCGATTGCGGCAAAACGCACTTAGAAAAAACGCGGGGATCGTGCTTACACAGCCGTAAATAAACGATGATAAAAGCTTTTTGGCGATCTCCGCGAAAATACCGTTGGGAGCGTAAAATTCGAGCGGTAAATCCGGATAACATTCAAGGCCCGGGAACGCGAAAAACGAAAAAATCCCGAAAAGCAAAACACCAAGCATCACGCAGATCCCGCCGCTTAAAACCGCGCAGATAAATTTTGAGAAATAGTATTTCAGCCGTTTTCCGCGGAAAATCGAAAAGCGGATATTGCCGCTGTTTCTTTCGGCACTCTGCGAAAACACAAAGGGAAATGACGCTAAAATCGGCAGAAACATCGCCGAATAACCGTAAAGTGCGCTTTTCAATACCGAAAGTGAGCAAAAGTCAGAGTTGCTTTCCATGAACGCTCTGTCAAACTTGAAAAGCGACTCAAACGCGGAAAACGCCTGCCTTGTTGAAAATTCAATATAAATGTCTTCCGTAAAGCAGAGCAGAAACGTTACAAGGATCGCCGCCAAAAAGCCGGCACTGAAAAGCGTTTTTTCAAGGTCACATTTCATCACTTTAATCATACTCATACCCCGAGCTAACTTCTTGAATCGCTTTCACACGTGCTTCGCCGGTGATCGCGTTTACATAGACATGGTAGTATTTTTCGCGATTGAGAGAGTTTTCGAGCACAAACCTCCAACACGGAACAAGGTCGTCGCTGTCGCCCTTGAGATCGTAAACGAGCGTCACAGATTTTGCTTTAAAATTCATTTCGCCCGAAAGAAGCTTTGCGGCGTTTTCCGCTGCGGTTCTTAGCGGAACGATTGAATCATGAACGTCGATCGGCGTTTTTTTCTTCCAGCCGCCGGAATTTGTAAACGAACAGAGCTTTCCCGATTCTATCATGAACGAATGATCGCCGCTGCCGCTGCCGTAACCGTCCTGCTCCGTAAAGAAGTACGATCCCCCGTCATCGCTTCGGGTATCGGAAAAAGAGTACTTGATCCCGTTCACAACGGGCGTGACCGTAAAATCATAGCCGAAGCAGCCCTCGCCTATATCCACCACCTTTACGGCGCATACACTGCGTTCATACATATCATCGTCACATTGTTCAGCCAACTCCGCCAGAAGCGAGTTTACTTTTTTCGCGGCGTCAGCGATGGAAATTTCGCCGTCGATGAGAGGATACACATCTGCGCTGTCCGTATTTTCCGTGTAGGAAACAATCGGGTGGCTATCATCAATCATATTGACGGACATTGGACTTCTTCCGTCGTTTTTGTAGCGGTTTTTCAGCGCGTCACTGATATACCAGTGCGGTCCATGTCCAAAATATGCGAGATAAAGATTTGAAATTTCAAGCGATATATACTCGATCCTCAAATCGTCGGCTTGATCAAGCTCCCGAAACTGGTTGTAATTATAATAGGATTCGCCACTCTCGAAATCGCCCAGAACGATCGTTTCTTCGGCGATCTCCTCTTTTGAGAGCTTCCCCGGCTCAAAATAATTGCAATACGTAACGAAATTTTCAAAAAACTGCTCCGAAGATAAGTCGTTGCCGAATTCATATCTTGTTATCTTGTATGTCGTTATCTCGCTGACATCGGGGAAAGAGTACGTTTTTAAATTCTCAAAGGAAATGTTGTCGAATTTCTCGGTTCTGAGAGCCTCGATTTCTTCGTCGAATGTATCACGCACGACCGATATAGATGTTTTCTCAATTTTGTTTTCTTCTGTATCGGATTCAGTCAAGATGTTGCTGCTTTCGCAGCCCGGGAAAAGCAACAACATCGCAACGGCGGAGAGAGTCGCGATGGCTTTTTTTCGTGTATTTCTCAAGAATTACACCACCTCTTTATAATATTATACTAATAACCATTTGATTTGTGGATAAAATCCACAAATCAAATCCTTCGGCAACGCCGAAGGTGCGCCGATAGGCGCAGGTTATGTACGTTCAATACAATAACCGAGGGAGCTTTGCTCCCTCGCCCTGCCGCAAAGCGGCAGGGCATTTAAAAAGCGGTTTATCCGCTTTTTAAATGGTTATTAGTATTACAGCCTGACTTTCTTTGATACGGTAAAATTTGCTGCCAGCAGCAGGGAAATAAGCAGTATCAGATAAATATAAGAGCCTGTCAAAGGAAAAAATTCTTTTCGAAAAAAGGAATCGTAATGCCAGCCGAATACGGTATGTGTTATCGGAAATATCCACCTCACAGGCGACGCTCCCGAATCAGAGGCAAGCCCTAAGCAGGTCAGAGCGGCACTCAGCATTACGCCCGTTTCACCCGTGTTCAGCAGCTTGAACAGCATAATTATTTGTGAAACAAGGAGAGTATAAAGAAATATCAGCAAAGCGGAATGGAGCAGTACCTCCATAGGTTTTCCCTGAGTATATACGGAGGGTTCCAACATAAGGGTGGTGTTATAAATATATTGTCTGGGTATATTTATGCCCAGATTCAGATCATCGTCTTTGTAACAAACAAAATAATTACTGCCTCTGTCGGGATCGTCCCTGACCTGTGAGTAAGACAGGTCGTCTCCGTCATACGGAAGGTATATTATATTGTTTATATCGCGTTCTTTTCCGCCGAACCACCTTACGGTGTCGAGTAAAAATGTTTCTCTTTCTTCGGGAGAAAGAGAAACTGGAAAAAGAGAGAAATTTTTTATTTGCTCGGTAGTCGGGATATTGATTTCGGTTTCGAATAAACTTAAATTTTTGTATTTTTGATTAAGTTCAAGCATGTTTTCCGCTTCCGCGCGGATCTCGTCAAGGGATATAAGCCTATTTGATAAAGTACTGTTATCTCCTGTACAACCCGTCGTTAACAGAAGAACGGATAATCCGATACATAAAAATTTTTTCGACATTTTTCCTCCTTTAAAAGCGGTGTCTTTATGCTTTGACAGTAAAGCATTCTTCAATATATAAAACATGTTAGAACCCCAAAATGTTACAAGTATTTTTATTTTTTTCAAATATCTACATTTTTTACAACTTGTTTTAAGTTCGAGGTCTTGCTTTTGGTTATATTGCTACCAAAATTAAATAAGTAATCATCATAAATCCGAAATATTAGTATTAAGTGCAAAAACTCATACTAATCCCTTTTAAAAGTATTGAAAAACAATTACGAAACTGTGTTTTTTATCCGTGTTTTCTTTGTTTTTGTCTGCAATACAGACAGCTTTTTATAAAAAATAAGTTTTTTCTCTGTTTTTAATACAAAAAAAGCGTACTGCACTCACATTTATTGTGAAACGCAGTACGCTCGCCAATATGTATAGTAAATTGTTTGTTGTTTTTAAATTATTATCAAAATAAGTATAGTATTACAGCACCCCATAAGGATTGCCAACGCTTCGGTAATGTATTTTGAACGTCCACAAAGGTATAACTTTTACAAAATGAAAATAATAATCAAATTTAACCTTTACTGCACTCTGCTCCTTATTTTAATATAAATATTATATATTGTCAAGTAATTTTAAATTTTTTTCTTTTTGCCCGATATTATTCTATTGCAATAATGGTAGACTGACCGTAAGCTTGTTAAGCACTTTCCTTTGTTATGGATATAATTTTTGTTTGTGATAAATTTCCGTTTTCGGAATATATTAAGCTCTTATATCCAACCCCGATTCGCTGCCGGATTTTCCGTACACCAACGAAGTAATACTTTCATCTGCAAAGATATTATCCAGCAGTCCTTCCGGAATAGGATTCCCCGGCTGCCAACCCGGAACCTGTGCTTTAATAGCACTTGAAACTCTGTTGGCGATTTCTGTATGAAGCTGTCCCAATGTCCAGCAGGCAGACAAACGATCTTCTCTTTTCAGCGTTTTGTAATACTCGTTGTTTTTGCGATAGTAAGCGTCCCATTCAGCTTCATTGTCGCCCGACATTCCGTTGTATTTGTAAAAGCCGTTTTTGACATCGTTTAAAACATGCTCTTTCATTTCCTGAGAAACAGGGATAATTTTTTTGTAGTCGCCGTTTCTGCCGGTTACATCCATGCCCTCAACTCCATAACTGTTTTTGCGATGTCCCGCAAGAAATTCTTCAAGATCATTTTTATAACCGCCGGAACGTTTAGATGTATTAGTCATTTTAAACGAGTTGGTTTTATTTGTGTTTACGCCGTTCATTCTTTGAAAAAGCTGTAAAATCAGCTGATTATTATTTCCTATACGCATATAAATTCCTCCTTGCTGTATAATTCATGCTAATATCATACTCGAACATCAAGTCCTTGCGTTCCCGCCGATTTGCCCGTCACCATAGCCTTAATACTGTCATCATCAAAAATTTCGTCCAATACATCTGATGGAATCGGCTGCCCGGAAGTCCAACCGGGAATTTTATTTTTAACGGCATTATTTACCGCATGGGCGAGATCTAAATGAAGTTGGCTCAATGTCCATGCAGCCGAGGAACTTAAAAATCTTTATGCTCTTGCGCTGAAGATGATTAGCGGAGAATGAACCGATGTACGAAATTCAAGATCCGATAATGTTTGATAATTTAAATGAATATTTTGTTTGCGAAAAACAAAGCGGAACGGGATTATATTTTTCCTGTTTTCTTTGCTGATATGAAAAAACGCTGAATGTTAAGGCAAATCACTTTTTACAGCGATGTTCTTTGTCAGACGATTACCTTGATGATTTAAAGCAGATTTTTGCTGAGGTGTTGTGGAGCAAGATCACTGAGTATAGTACCGAAAACGATTTACCTTTTTTGCAATTCGTCAAGTATGATGTTCTTCACGCTTGGCATAGCTTTGTTTGCACAAACTGCGGAGCGATAGCCATTCATAATGATAAGCTCTATACGCTTATAAGAAAGGCAGCTCTGATTTATTACTCAATGCCCGATGTATCAATTACCGAAAGATTTGCCGCCGTTAAAAATCAACTCGGCGTTTCCGAAAGTAAGGCACGAGAATACATACAATATGCTGAACAGTTTCGTTTTTCCGTCAGCTTGGACTTAAGCGATGATAATTCGGAGAATGAACCTGTTGAAAACAAAATGACCGAACGCTCTCCCTCTGCCGAAGAGGATTTTTTCCGTTTTTTTCGCAGACAAATCATATCTGAAGCCGCAGCAAAATTGAGTTACAAGGAACTGCGGATTTTAACCGAAACTATCGGTGTATGCCCGTTTTGTTTTGGTGATATTCCGAAGTCCGACCGTAAGACCTGCGAGGAGCTTGCTTTGATACTTGGATATTCTGGTGGAGATGTTATTGAAAGACAGAGGAGAAGAATTCTGGAAAAGATGAGAGAGGCTTTTAGAGCGGAAGGTTTTTCACCATAAAGTTTAAGCTTGCACAATAGGTTTATTATGTGGAGCGGATAATAAATTCGATTTTATGTCACTCCCGTTGGTTATTGCATCATAATGTGTATAAAAAAGAGAGGTTATTATGATATATTTTAAACCAGAATTGGTTGAGAGCGCAAAAATGATAATTAAATCCAAAGAAGATGTCGATAACATTAAAAGAGCATGCGCTTTTACCTATAGGAAAAAAATCGTCTAAAAATACGGCCTATTTTTTCGATTTCTACATTTCTTACGGTTATGAAAAATAAACTGTGTAAATGCATTATCCCTAAAAATAAATGAATAATAAAAACGTAGTCAAAAAGGGCAACGCTGAGGAGCGACCCAACGCAGACTATGAGATATTACG